>NZ_JAUBSD010000054.1:0-45483 GCF_036704575.1 Microcoleus sp. K5-D4 | reverse complement strand
TGCAACTAGATTTTTGGGCGACGCGGGCTGCCTCCTCTACAAGCAAGCAACCTCTCACTTCAAAGCGTAGCCGCAGAGGGGGCCAGCCGTCAACCGATTTTAGATTTTAGATTTTGGATGTTAGATTTTGGATTTACTCGTTACCAGCGTCAGCGGCTGGAAACCAGTTAGTTGGGCCGAAATGCTAAATTAAAAGTAATGTTGCTTTAGTAAAACCATGTCCAAACGACTCACCATTGCCCAAGCACAGCAGCAGCTTCCAAACCTACCGCAAGAACTTATCAATGAGCCTATCATCATCACTCAAGATGGCGTTCCCGTTATGGCTGCAATGAGCTACACGCATTTGACTGAACTGTTAGAAACCTTAGATATTCTCACCGATACAGAATTCGTTACCAAATTGCGCCAAAGCATCACCCAAGCACGCCAAGGCGAAACTATTTCCTGGGAAAATGCCAAAGCAAAATTGGGACTATGAATCACGAAGATTCAGGACACGGCGCCCTGTCTATTTGTATCAACTTAAGCTGCGAACGTACTCATAGACTGCTGCTTTTCTCCGAGGCCAGATCCCCCCTAGCCCCCCTTAATAAGGGGGGGACAAGATTCCGATCAAAGTCCCCCTTCTTAAGGGGGATTTAGGGGGATCTGGCCTCAGCTATAAACGAGAGCTCAAAAAGTTTTCAGGCGATTGTTGACACATATCAACTATTCCGCGTCCCTACAAACCAATCATCATCACTCCTCGCTAACAGCCAAACCCGAAACCACAGGGGCGATCGCATTTAACTTCAAAACAGGATGATCCCCTTCCACCTGTCGGCAATTCCACTCATTTCTAAACAGCAAAACCGGCCTTCCCCAAGTATCTTTCACCGTCACCGTATTAAACAGCCGCCCAACTTTTTCTAGCGCCTCCCAACCGCCGTCAACCCAACGAGCTACACTGTAAGGCAACATATCGATCGTCGTTTCCACATTATATTCCGACTGCATTCTGAACTGCACAACTTCAAATTGCAACTGTCCGACAGCAGCCAAAATTGGCTCGCGTTTCGCCTCATCAACCGAGTACATAATTTGCACGGCGCCTTCTTCCTGCAACTCCGAAACGCCTTTGCGGAACTGCTTAAACTTAGAAGGATTGGGATTTCTCAAAAAAGCAAAAAGTTCGGGAGAAAAACAGGGAATCCCTTCATATTCCAGTTTTTGACCTGTGTAAATAGTATCGCCGATCGCAAATACTCCCGGATTGTTCAAACCGATCACATCGCCCGGATACGCAACCTCGATCGACTCCCGATCCTGAGCAAATAACTTTTGAGGCCTTGACAAACGCACCGTTTTACCGCTGCGAGCGTGAGTCACGTTCATGTCCTTTTCAAATTTGCCCGTACAAACCCGAATAAACGCCACCCGATCGCGGTGTCTCGGGTCCATATTCGCTTGCAATTTGAACACAAAACCGGTAAAATCTTCATAAGTTGGCGGCAAATCTCCGGCGGTGCTCTTGCGGGCGATCGGCTTCATAGCGTAATCTAAAAACGCATCTAAAAACAGTTCGACCCCAAAATTGCTCATGGCGCTGCCAAAGAAAACAGGCGTCATTTTTCCAGCCCGAACGGAGTCTAAATCGAGTTCAGTTCCTAACTCATCCAGCAGTTCTAACTCTTCTTTGAGCTGATAGTAAAGGTCTTGTTCCAACAAATCTTCAATGCGCGGATCGCCCAATTCAATGACAGTATCAACAGCAGCCTGAGAACCGTGTTTAGTCCGCTCGAATAAGTGAATCTTGCGCCCTCTGCGATCGAAAACACCTTTAAAGCGATCGCCCGTACCTATCGGCCAATTTACCGGATAAGTCTGCAACCCCAATTCCTTCTCTATTTCGTCCAACAAATCCAAAGGATCTCTGCTAGGGCGATCGAGCTTATTAAAGAAAGTAAAAATAGGCAAACTTCGCAGCTTACAAACTTCAAATAACTTCCGAGTTTGGGGTTCCAAACCCTTAGCAGCATCCTCAAGCATCACCGCATTGTCAGCAGCCGCCAGAGTTCGATAAGTATCTTCGCTAAAATCTTGGTGTCCCGGAGTATCGAGCAGATTAATGTGATATTTTTTATACTCAAACTGCAAAACAGTAGAAGTAATAGAAATTCCCCGCTGCTGTTCCATCGCCATCCAGTCCGAGGTAGCGTGTCGCTGAGCCCGCCGCGCTTTCACAGAACCTGCTTCGTGAATTGCACCTCCGTACAGCAGCAGCTTTTCTGTCAAAGTAGTTTTTCCCGCGTCGGGGTGCGAGATAATAGCAAAGTTGCGCCGGCGCTCAACAGCAGTTAGCAATTCAGTTTCGAGTTCTGTTGTCATCACAAATTAGGTAGGGGAATCATCACCCGATCGCCATTATAGCCTGTGCTACAGTTGCTATTAAAGGTAAAATTATCACTAAAGTCAAGGAAGAAAACTAATATGTACGACTCCGACAAGCGGAAGCTGCTATCACTGGTGTGCCACGGGGCGATTTTTTTCAGTACGTTACTGTTCTCAATCGGTGCTCCGATCGCTGTATTGTTAGTATCAGATGACCCCGTTGTCAAAGAAAACGCCACAGAAGCCATCAATTTTCACCTTAATGTATGGGTGTACAGCACCGTGATTGTGGTGTTAACTGTCGTCACTTTCGGTCTTGCTGGTTTTATCTTAGTGCCCCTAGGTTATCTGCTGCACTGGGGACTGACAATAATGGCTATCCTCCACGTTTTGCAAAATCCTAACCAACCTTACCGCTACCCTTTTATTTTCCGAATAGTTTAGACAGCAAATCGCGCTTCACCATTGATTTCTACAACCCGATTTCTTTAAGAAGAAACCGGGTTTTTAATTGTTTTCTAACTCACAATAGTGCAACATCTCTGTTTAAACTTACATCTTGCACCATTTTCAAGAACAGGCAAGATGCCTGTTCCACAAGAGATGAATTTTATTGTGGAACAGGCAGCTTGCCTGTTGTTCCTAAACAAGTAATTGAAAATGGTGCAACATCTCAGTTTAAATGAATGTGGGTAGCTCGATAAGTGATGCCGAACCCTCATCTGCCTAAAGTCGCAATGGTGTCTTCACCCTGTTGCAGGGCTATTGCTGAGGCTAAGTTGATCTTCAGTTAATGCCGGTTCCCAAACTATCCTAAAGCCTTTGGGTTATTTCGCGGAGTTAGGGCGGATGTTCGATCGCTCCGAACCATCATTTTTGCTTTAGCTGTGCTATTTTTGCATCTGGCGATCGTTTTATTGAAATTGTCCACCAATTCTATCTCCACCAGGAGTCTTAAAACTTAATACAATATTTTTCCAATAAAAATCCCGCTCTTGTGGAACGGGAAAGCCATCAGGGTGCATCTATATATATGTCAGTATAACTCATAGGGGGTATAACCCCTCGTAGCTTTATCGAATCTTTACAATCACAAAATTTTTGTAAAGATTGAGGTTTTTATTTGACTGATCAGCCGTTTTATGAAATTAAAATGGAAAATGCTGACATTTATAAAATCAAGTGAGTTTCCTCTGAATAATCCAAACTTTAAGCTCCTTTACCATGCTTCGGCCAATGGTGGAGCAAATACCATAAGATGGCTACATTTGTGATAAATACCGCTAACTTAAGTACCGTGACCCCGTGAACTAATTCATATATTTCAGGGGGTATACTGATGCTTACCAGCACTAAAACTAAGATTTTTTCCAGTCTTTTTCGTACCAGAAACCGACGGCTTCAACAGCAGTTAAGACTGCATAAAGTGCTGCGGCAAGTCCTCTAAGTAGGAAGTTTTTTGGTTGGAGAATTAGAAGTTTTCCTAAGATGAATTAAATTATTTTTAGCTTGCTTTTTAACAAATAAAACTGCTAAAATTTTTCTCGGACTTGCTGATTGTTTAATGCAAAAAGCAAAGCAATTGAAGTTAATGCCAAGAGGGAAGCCACAAATGTTTCGTAAAGGACAATTGCGATTAAAGCAGGAGCGTGATGTTTCTTCACCTTAATTCTCGAAATATCAATAATATGCGATCGCCTGGTTAGCCTGTTTGGGATTGCAAACTAAAAATTTAGTAGAGTGCGTCAGCAATTAGCTAATCAAGTAGAGAAAAAATAACCCCTGCTGACACAGCTTACTAAGTTTGAGGATAACGTTGTGCTAAGAAAGAGATAGCAGCAGCCCGATCGCCCAAATCGCCATCCAACCTCGCCGCCAACAAATCATCCAACATTCGTTTAAACCCAGGCCCCGGCTTATAACCCAAAGCCTTTAAATCGTTGCCATTTAAAGGCGGTTCAACATTCGCCCATCTGGTGAGATATTCCCAGATTTGGCGGCGTGCACTTCGCGGACTTTGTAGGGCGATCGCAATTAACACCGGGAACTCATAATTTCTCAACAGCAGCACCAATTGACTCGGCAACTCGCACTTAGGCAAATTCTCTGCTAACTCGTTCTTTCCGGCTTCCAAAACTTCCAACCGCTTAATGCTGTCAGCGGGTAACTGAAGATTTGCAGCCACCTTGCCGCGATATTCCGGGGCTAAATAAGCTATCAAAACTTCCAGCCGCATCTGCCAATCGGGAATATTGATAATGGGGAATGGGGAATTGGGCATCGGGGATTGGGCATCGGGAATTGGGAATTGGGAATTGGGAATTGGGAATTGGGAAGTGGGGATAGTTTGTTCCTTCTTTCCTCTTCCTTCTTTCTTTTTCCCTCTTCCCTCCTCCTTCTTCCTGACCTCATTTACATCCGTTACATCCGTTACATCCGTTACATAATCCGTTGCCGAACCTTCCTTCTTCCTTCCATTCAAACACCGATCGAGCAAACGCAGTTGCCGCCACAACTCCCGATCCAACTCCAAACTAGGATGAATGCAGCGCAAAGCCTGCAAATCTCCCAGCATTTGCAAAGCAACTTTCCAGTAGGGGGCTTGCAAAATGTATTTCAATTCGCTTTTGAGCCGAGTTTCCAAAGCCGGAGCTCGGCCGTTTTCCCCCTGAATTCGGTAATAAATCCCGCTGGCCAAAGCGTTGCGGATGTATCCTTCCGTCTGCGGCTCAATTTCAAATCCCAACCGCACCGCAAACCGCACAGCGCGATAAATTCGCGTCGGATCTTCGATAAAACTATTGGCGTGCAAAACTCGAATTTGCTTCGATTCCAAGTCCAGCAAACCGCAAAAAAAATCTAACAATTCGCCGCTGCGAGGAACACCCAACCGCACAGCCAGCGCATTAATTGTAAAATCCCTGCGGTACAAATCTTGGCGAATTGAACTCGCTTCAACTTCAGGATTTGCAGCCGGATAAGGATAAAATTCAGTACGAGCAGTCGCGATATCCACCCACAGCGACCCAAAAGCAGAGTCTTTGTGCCACAAAAGCGCGGCGGTTTGAAATTGACCGTGAATGTCCAAACGCGATTCGGGGTAAAGTTTTTGCAGCGAGGAAGCTAACTCGACACCAGCACCGGAATCGTCGGAACCGCACTTTCCATCCACAACCAAATCGATATCTGTTAGCGCCAGTGTATCATCCGTGGCTAAGAGTAAATCCCGGACTGCTCCACCCACAATATAAAGTTGCCAGCCGCGATTTTGGGCAATATTGGCTGCGATCGACAATAATTGCCATAATTCGGGACTGATGCGCGATCGCAACAACTGCTCAACCGATTCGGGCACGGGACAATTAGAAAATTCTGCATTGCTTCCCCTGTCTCGCGCTTTTTGCTGGTGCAATTCCCGCAAAACATCAGTCCGAGTCACAATTCCCACCAGTTGACCGTTTTCCAATACTGGCAAGCGCCCGATATCGTATGTCACCATTAAAGATTCTATTTCCGGCAGCAAGGTATCTGGAGCGATCGTTTTTAGCTGCGGAGTCATGTAACCCTTCACCGGGGCGTGACTGAAACCGTGGTGCAGGGCAATGTCAATGTCGCGGCGCGAGATAATGCCAGCCAGTCGATCGCCCGAATCGACCACAGAAAGCCCCGAATGTCCGTAACGTAGGAGGATACGGTGAGCTTCCCCCACCGAGGTTTCCGGGCGAATACTCCGCACAGGAGACGACATTAATTCGCGGGCTGTCGGAGGGTGGGGAATTTGAGTTTTGAGTTCGTCAGCTAACTGATTTAAAGTCAGCAGGGGGTCAACATCGCGGGTGGCGAGGGAAGCGGCGCGGGCGTGGCCTCCGCCGCCGAGGGGTTTGAACAATTCGCTGAGGTTTGTTCCTTCGATTCGCGATCGACCGATAATAGTTAATCGATTGGAAACTGGCGATTCGGGAGCGATGTTGCGGTTGTTTTCGTTTTCGCCAAATTTATAAACATTACCTAACAGCAGAGCATCGGTTTCAGTTAAATCGAGCAAGCGAGAAGCCAGGGAAGAAAGCCCCGGAACGTAGGATTCAGTAGATAGCAGCACCCAGGCTAGGCTGTAACCGTGCAAAGTTTCCGATCGCAAATTATTCAGCGCTTCTCTCAGCAAATCTTGCAATTGAGGAGACAAACCGGGTTCTACATATTCAGCGATTACCCCCAAACTCGCTCCTTGTTCCATCAACCAGGCCAAAGCCATTGCATCTCGCGCAGTTGCGCCCTCAAAGGTAAGGGAACCTGTATCGACGTGGATGCCGAGGGCCATGACTGTTGCTTCCGAAGGCAGCAGGCGGAATGGTGTGTCGCTGTTTTCTGCTTGATTTTTGAGCTTTTCGACAATTAATGTCGTGCTGGCTCCGACTGCTTCGATCTGCGTAACAGTAGCGGGAATGTCTAAATCGGCCTGTAGGTGATGGTCGAAAACAGCAATTTCGCTCACTTGTGGCAAATCCAGCCACTCGGCGGCTTTTCCCAAACGATCGCGCTGGGAGGCATCAACTATAGTAATCGATCGAATTCGTTGCGGATTGACCGATCTGCGTTCAATCAGCGGGTACTCGTCGCGGTGTAGCGCCAAAAAATCCCGCACTGTCGGATGACACCCGCCCGTCAATACGATCCTGCTACCGGGGCGCAGCACGCAAAGTCCCACCGCCGCCCCCAAGGCGTCAAAATCTGCTGTTGTGTGGCACAAAACTAAGTCCATAGCCGAAAATCCCGCATCTCTAACTCAAACAGTAGCAATTTCTCGCCCTTTGAAACCGGATGTGTCGATCGGGCTTTAAGTTAACCTTTCCAGTTTTCTGTGCTGTAGCGAACAATGATAAAATTGATAAAAATCTTAAGAGCCGCTGACGCCTGTTCGCGCAACGCCCGAATTTGCCTGGGTTCTTTCGTATCAATCAACCGACAATTTCTCGATCGACTATCGGGAAACTGTCAAAAACTAGAATTTGGAAGATTTTTTTCGGTTCTGGGAAACTATTTCCGATCAACGCACGGTTATATCGAAAGGAGAAAAGATGTTATCAATTCTGTTTCAAGTGGTTTTACTGGGTCTGGTACTGCTGTCTTTTGTGATGGTCGTTGGCGTGCCAGTTGCTTATGCCTCTCCCCAAAACTGGAATCAGTCTAAATCCCTGATTTATGTCGGGTCGGGTCTCTGGTTTTTGCTGGTTATTGCAGTGGGTGTATTGAACTTTTTAGTCGTTTAATTTCACCCAACTCTCTCGAAGAAAGAAGGTAAAAGATAGAAGGCTGAAGGCATTTACCAGCGATTGAAAGGCATTCGGCAGAAGCTAGGAATTTTCCAGACCGCGCGACCCTGTATGTTTTTGCACTTGAGATTCAGATGAGATGCTGCTGCTTTCTGACTTTTGCCTTCTCACAAACAAAAATCTAAAATCTAAAACCTAAAATCTAAACTAGAGCACTATGACTGTTTTCGAGGGAACTTTTACTCACACCGAATCTTTGCGGTTTGCTATTGTCATCGGTCGTTTTAACGATTTGGTGGTTAACAAACTTTTGGAGGGATGTCAAGATTGTTTGAAACGCCACGGGGTTGATATTAATCCTCATGGCTCTCAGGTGGACTTTTTTTGGGTTCCAGGAAGTTTTGAGATTCCTTTGGTGGCGCGTCAAGCTGCTCTTTCTCACCGCTACGATGCGGTAATTTGTCTGGGTGCGGTAATTCGGGGTCAAACTCCTCATTTCGATTTTGTGGCTGGTGAGGTTGCTAAGGGAATTGCTGCTGCTGCTTTTCAGACAGGGGTGCCGGTGATTTTTGGGGTGGTGACGACTGACACGATGCAGCAAGCTTTGGAAAGGGCTGGAATTAAAAGCAATTTGGGCTGGAATTATGCGATGAGTGCTTTGGAAATGGGCACTTTGATGCGCCAAGTTAAGGGTTTGGGAACACACTCTTACGGTCACTTAGCTAGTGGATCTGCTGCTCAAGTGCTTTCGGGCGAAGCCAATCTGGCGATCGCCCCTGATGTATCATCGGATCAAATCCCCACGTAAGTTCGGCTAGCAGTATTTTTAAGCTAAAAAAACATCAAGATTTGCATCGGGAAAAATCTTAAGACTCTTGTGGGGTGGTAATTATGCCCGCCCCCAAGGTAAAAATTACACTCTGGGCCATTGGTAACAAGTTAAGCTAAGAAAGCATTTGTCAATCAGCAATTATGCTCAACATTTACTCGGATTTTGGGCATAAAACTGAGATTTGGGCGATCGTGCGATCGTGCCGAGGGTGATATTTATACCTACTTCCTCTCAAATCGTGAATTTTCCACTCCTAAAAAAGCTGTTTTTTTGAGTAATATTACTGATTGACAAATGCAATTAAGTTTTAACTTGTCACCAATGAACCGGAAATGATATTAGACCCATATCTTGCCAATGGGAAATGGCCACTTTGATGCGTCAAGTTCATGCTTGGGACGGAATTTCTGACGCTTCATTACCTGAGTCTGCTGCTGTTCAAGTGCTGTCGGGCGAAGTAAATCTGGCTATAGCCCCCGATGTATCCTCAGATCGAATACTGTAATTTCTACAAGGCATATTTTGCCAACAACGGCCACTATTCCGAATTCAGATTTTGACACGTGGCAGCATTTGATTCACTTTTTGTTCTGCAACACATATACCTTTCAAAGACTGATATCCTCCTAAACTGTTGAATAATGTGGAATATCTAGATTATCGTCTATTCCCAAAGAGGTATTATGGGATTTTTGTGTTGAATAAGGTTGAATCAATATCAAAAATTCGTTATCTTAACTGAAGTGTAAGTATTGAGGTTCTCTAAACTCGCTCCTGGCAGGGATTTCAGTATAAATGCTGTAGCAGGATAAGTATTTAACCTCTTCTTAATAAACAGCCCTGAAAACAGCTTTATAGATTAATTGTTCAGATAATATTGAATGACAATATTGTCAAGCGAATGCCTAGAAAGCTTTTCTGCTAAGGTATTCAGCGTTTTTGCCGTGACCTGAATACTTACAGTTACTTATCAATGAAAGTGCAAAAATCTTATGGGTGACATTCAAGCTACCTTTACATCTACCGATCGAGCTTTTCAGATTGAGGGGTACGAAAAAATAGATTTCAGCCTGCTATACGTCGATGGTGCTTTCAAGCAGGAGAATCCTGAGATTGCGGATAGTTACCGCCAATTCGGTCGCTGTTTAATGGTTGTAGATGAAACAGTCTACGGTCTGTACGGTGCACAGATGCAGAATTATTTCAAGCATCACGAGATAGATTTAACAGTCTTTCCAGTTAATATCAAGGAACCTGATAAAACGTTAAAAACCTTTGAAAGCATCATAGATGCCTTCGTTGATTTCGGACTCGTGCGGAAGGAGCCTGTTTTGGTGGTCGGTGGTGGATTGACTACTGACGTAGCTGGTTTTGCCTGCTCATCTTATCGCCGTCGGACTAACTACATTCGCGTACCGACAACCTTAATTGGGCTAATTGATGCCAGTGTGGCAATCAAAGTAGCTGTGAACCACGGTAAGCTGAAAAACCGCCTCGGCGCTTACCACGCTTCGCAGAAAGTAATTTTAGATTTCTCTTTCCTGAAAACTCTGCCGATCGACCAAGTGCGAAACGGGATGGCAGAGTTAATTAAGATTGCCGTAGTAGGTAACACAGAAATCTTTGAGTTGTTAGAAAACTACGGCGAAGCATTGCTGCACACCCATTTTGGTTATGTAAACGGCACACCGGAACTTCAAGAAGTGGCACATCGGCTCACTTACAAAGGGATTGAGTCGATGCTGGCATTAGAAGTACCGAACCTACACGAGCTAGATTTGGATCGGGTGATTGCCTACGGTCACACTTGGAGTCCGACGCTGGAACTAACGCCGGAAATTCCGATGTTCCACGGCCATTCTGTCGCCATCGATATGGCTTTTTCGGCGACCATTGCCCAACTGCGGGGCTACATTTCGATCGCCGAGCGCGATCGGATCTTAGGGTTAATGAGCCGCCTCGGACTAGCAATTGATAGCCCTTATCTCACATCAGAACTGCTCTGGAAAGCGACAAAATCGATCAGTCGTACCCGTGATGGTCTTCAACGTGCTGCGGCTCCGCGTCCAATTGGTGAATGCTTTTTCATGAATGATTTGACTCGAGGTGAGTTGGATAAAGCCCTACTGGTTCATCGAGAAATCTGTCAGGACTATCCGCGCCGCGGCGATGGGGAAGATATGTACCTGTGGCCAGAAAAAGCTGAAAATCTTTCCACATCAGGGGTTTGACCATGAGACCCGTTACCCCTGTCGGGATATTAGTGGCTAAATTGGAAAGTCTCGCCGAGCAAGTAGAAAAAATCGATAATCTCGATCGAGCTTTCAAGGCAGAATTACAAGAAGCCTACGAATTGGCAAACGGTCTCGATCCGTACCTGGATCTTTGTACCACACCTGAATCTCCTGCCTTAGCCGCGTTAGTGAAGCGCACTCAATCAGAAGATTGGAGTAAGCGATTCTCAGACGGCGAGACAGTGCGGCAGTTGGAACAGGAAATGCTATCGGGTCATCTCGAAGGCCAAATGCTGAAATTTCTCGTCCATCTCACCAAAGCACAGCGCGTACTGGAAATAGGGATGTTTACCGGGTACTCAGCACTAGCGATGGCGGAAGCACTGCCGGTGGATGGAGTGGTGGTAGCCTGCGAAGTAGATGCTTACGTCGCTGAATTTGCCCAGAAGTGTTTTCACGAATCGACGGCGGGTCACAAAATCTCAGTGAAGGTGGCACCGGCTCTAGAAACGATGAAAGAATTGGCGGAGAATGGAGAAGTGTTCGATCTGGTATTTATCGATGCCGATAAAGCTGGATACCTAGACTATCTCAATTTACTCCTAAGTACGGGGCTGTTGGCTCCCAATGGCTTGATATGCGTCGATAACACTTTGATGCAGGGACAGCCCTACTTGTCAGGTACTGCGACTCCTAACGGGGTAGCGATCGCCAAATTCAACCAGGCTCTAGTTGACGATCCGCGCGTAGAACAAGTGTTACTGCCGCTGAGAGATGGATTGACCTTAATTCGGCGCGTTTAGTAGAACAAAACTTAGGCGTCAAAACCAAAAAAACCGGGTTTTTTGCCCAGGCGGGCTGTAACGAAGTCCGATGTCAAAAAACCCGGTTTTTAACCACCCGTGCGTCATATCAAATCCGCGCTTCATCGGCATGATTCATCTCTCTGTTCTGGACTGCGCCTGCGTAGCTTCAAAAGCGGTTTAATCCTTCAAAAACCACCGCTAATTAGAGTATTTAGTTAGTAAAAAATTATGATCGAAACAGTTTCAAAGGCAGCGATGCCATCTGAACAGGAAACAAACGCGACGACTAGCCGCTTCCAGACAGTCAAAACCATAGCAACCTTAATTTTGCTGCTATTGGTACTGCCCCTGAATCTCGTTTTAACAGCGATCGCCCTACTGAGATCCATAATCCTCAAACCGTTTCAGTCTCGAACGAGATCGGACTCTCCCCAAACGATTTTGGTCGGCGGCGGCAAGAGGACAAAAGCATTACAGCTAGCCCGATCGTTCCATAAGGCCGGTCATCGGGTAATTTTGGTTGAAACCCACAAATACTGGCTGACAGGTCATCGTTATTCTTGGGCAGTCGATCGCTTTTACACAGTACCAAATCCCCAGACAGAGGAATACGCTCAAGCACTCTTAAAAATTGTCCAACAAGAGAAAGTTGATGTTTACGTTCCCGTCAGCAGTGCAGGCGGCAGTTACTACGATGCCAAAGCCAAAAGCGTACTTTCTCCTCACTGTAAGGTAATGCACGTAGATTTCGATACTCTGCAACGTTTGGATGATAAATATGAGTTGGCAAAAGCCGCCGAAGCATTGGGGCTGCGAGTTCCGAAGTCCTACCGCATTACTAATCCGCAGCAAGTAATAGATTTTGATTTTAGTGACGCAAAGCGTCCATATATTCTCAAAAGTATTCCCTACGATTCTATTCGCAGGTTAGACCTGACGAAGTTACCCTGCGCGACCCCAGCAGAAACAGCCGCTTTTGTGAAATCATTACCAATTTCCGAGAGTAAACCTTGGATTATGCAAGAGTATATTCCGGGGCAAGAATACTGCACTCACAGTACAGTTCGTGATGGTCATATTCAGTTGCATTGTTGTTGCAAATCGTCGGCGTTTCAGATAAATTACGAGCATATCGATCGCCCGGATATCGAAAATTGGATTCGTCACTTTGCCAAGAGTCTCAATCTGACAGGACAAGTTTCCTTTGATTTCATTGAGGCGGCGGATGATGGAGAGATTTACGCGATCGAATGCAACCCGCGCACCCATTCAGCCATCACGGTGTTTTACGACCATCCCGATGTGGCAAAAGCTTATTTGGAACCAGACCCTTTACCGCAGACAGTGCAGCCTTTGGCATCTAGTCGCCCGACTTACTGGATTTACCATGAAATTTGGCGGTTGGTGACTCATTTGTGGTCGCCCAAGCAAGTTTATGAGCGGTTAAAAATAATAGCCCAAGGCAAAGATGCCATCTTCGAGTGGGACGATCCGCTGCCGTTTTTGATGGTGCATCATTGGCACATTCCCTTGTTGTTATGGGCAGATTTACAGAAGACGAATGAGTGGATTCGGATTGATTTTAATATTGGCGAACTTGTGGAAATAGGGGGAGAGTGAGTAGGTCAGTATTAGGGGTTTTGCATTTAGTCGGATCGGCAGTTAGCGATTTTTACTGTGATTTATCGGGGTTAATGAGTCGCCTCGGACTAGCAATTGATAGCCCTTATCTCACATCAGACAGGCTCTAGTTGACGATCCGCGCCTAGAGCAAGTGTTACTGCCGCTGAGAGATGGATTGACTTTAATTAGGCACGTTTAGTAGAACAAAACTTAGGCGTCAAAACCAAAGAAACCGGGGTTTTTGCCCTATTCGGCGGGCTGTAACGAAGTCCGATGTCAAAAAACCCGGTTTCTAACCACCCGTGTGTCATATCAAATCGGCGCTTCACCGGCATGATTCATCTCTCTGTTCTGGACTGCGCCTGCGTAGCTTCAACAGCGGTTTAATCATTCAAAAACCACCGCTAATTAGAGTATTTACTTAGTAACGTATGATCGAAACAGTTTCAACGGCACCGATGCCATCTGAACAGGAAACAAACGCGGCTTCTAGGCGCTTCCAGACAGCAGTCAAAAGCATAGCAACCTTTATTTTGCTGCTATTAGTAATGCCCCTGAATCTCGCTTTAACAGCGATCGCCCTACTGAGATGCATCATCCTCAAACCGTTTCAGTCTCGAACGAGATCGGACTCTCCCCAAACGATTTTGATTAACGGCGGCAAGACGACCAAAGCATTACAGCTAGCGAGATCCTTCCATAAGGCCGGTCATCGGGTAATTTTGGTTGAAACCCACGAATACAGGCTGATGGGTAATCGATTCTCTTGGGCAGTCGATCGCTTTTACACAGTACCAAGTCTCCAGGCAGAGGAATACCCTCAAGCACTCTTAAAAATTGTCCAACAAGAGGGAGTTAATGTTTACGTTCCCGTCAGTAGTCCAGAGGGCAGTTACTACGATGCCAAAGCCAAAAAGGTACTTTCTCCTCACTGTACGGTAATGCACATAGATGTCGAAACTCTGCAACGTTTGGATGATAAGTATGAGTTGGCCACCGCCGCCGAAGCGTTGGGGCTGCGAGTTCCGAAGTCCTACCGGATTACTAATCCCCAACAAGTAATCGATTTTGATTTTAGTGACGCACAGCGTCCATATATTATCAAAAGTATTCCCTACGATTGTGTCCACAGGTTTGATCTCACTAAGTTACCCTGCGCGACCCCAGCAGAAACAGCCGCTTTTGTCAACTCATTACCAATTTCCGAGAGTAAACCTTGGATTATGCAAGAGTATATTCCAGGGCAAGAATACTGCACTCACAGTACAGTTCGTAACGGTCATCTTCAGTTGCACTGTTGCTGCAAATCATCGGCGTTTCAGCTCAATTACCAGAATGTCGATCGCCCGGATATCGAAAATTGGATTCGTCAGTTTGCCAAGAGTCTCAATCTGACTGGACAAGTTTCTTTTGATTTCATTGAAGCGGCGGATGATGGAGAGATTTACGCGATCGAATGCAACCCGCGCACCCATACAGCCATCACGATGTTTTACAACCATCCCGATGTGGCAAAAGCTTATTTGGAACCGGACCCTTTACCGCAGACAGTGCAGCCTTTGGCATCTAGTCGCCCAACTTACTGGATTTACCAGGAAATTTGGCGATTGGTGACTCATTTGTGGTCGCCCAAGCTAGTTTATGAGCGGTTACAAATTATCGCCCAAGGCAAAGATGCCATCTTCGAGTGGGACGATCCGCTACCGTTTTTGATGGTGCATCATTGGCACATTCCCTTGTTGTTATGGGGAAATTTGCGTCAGCCGAAAGAGTGGATGAAAATTTATTTTCATAGTGGAATAATTCTGTAAATAGGGGGAGATTGAGTATGTCAGTATTACGGGTTTTGCATTTAGTCGGAGCGGCAGACAGTGAATTTTACGATAAATTGTCGCGCTTTTATGCCCCATATTGTCTGGAGCAAACTGCTAATCCAGCACTCTATGAATTTCATATAGCCTATATTTCTCCCGGTGGCCAATGGCGTTTTCCCACCTCTCTCGATCCGAGTGCGATCGCGGCCGCTAATCCCATGTCTCTAGCGGGCGCTGTACAGGTGCTGACACAGCTAAAGATTGACGTAATGGTACCGCAGATGTTTTGCATCCCCGGCATGACTCAATACCGAGCCTTGTTCGATCTGCTGAATATTCCTTACGTGGGCAATACCCCAGAGGTGATGGCACTGACTGCTAACAAAGCGAAGGCTAAGGCAGTAGTAGCGGCCGCTGGGGTAAGCGTACCGTTGGGAGAAGTTGTCCGCGCGGGCGAGAGACCTTCAATTGATTTTCCCGTGGTGCTCAAGCCACTGAATGCGGATAATTCTCTGGGAGTTGCCTTAGTTAAAAATGCTGCTGACTATGACGCGGCTTTGCAGACAGCATTGACTCATTCAGAGGAAGTGCTAGTAGAAAAATTCATTGAATTGGGTAGAGAAGTTCGCTGTGGGATTATTGTCCAAGCTGGCGAGCTAGTCTGTTTGCCGCTGGAAGAGTATCCTGTAGATCCTGATACCCAACCGATTCGGACTTATGCCGATAAGCTCCAACAAAATGACGATGGTAGCTTGACTGGTTCCACTAAAAATAGTATCAAGTCGTGGATAGTTGACAAGAGCGATCCGATTACGGAGAGAGTTTGGGCCGAGGCCAGAAAATGCCACATCGCTTTGGGCTGTCGCCACTACAGTTTATTTGATTTTCGCATCGACCCCGATGGACAACCTTGGTTCTTAGAAGCGGGGCTGTACTGTTGTTTGTCCGAAAAAAGCGTGATTGGGGTTATGGCCAAAGCATCAGGAATTTCTCTGGATACTTTGTTTCAGAGTATGCTGCAAAATGCCTTAATATAAATAAATGTGAGGATGAAACTAATGACTCAAACTTTTCAAGATTGATCAACCCAGCAATTTGCTGACTTATCGGTGTTTCCAGGTAAAAGTTGGGTTGTGTTAGCTGATCCTGCTCGAGTTGGAGCAATGGGAGAATTTGAAGGACATAACTTAACCTAAGTTCGGGATAAGAGTAGCTAAAACATCACAAAATTTCTGAAATGACGATCGCACTTTGTCAATCTCAGCAGATTTGTTCTAATCGAGTGCGTTCGCTCACAACGGTCGATCGCCTAGATACTAATTTCAGATTCAGTTTATCGGCGCGATCGGTATTTTGATATTATGGACGCGATATCATACCAAACTTCACTTCCTATGTCAAGGATTAGAGGCAACGTTGCCTCTAATCCTTGTGTAATATTTGAGCTTTCCGCATACTAATCACCAGACAGAGGAAACCACAACATGATCCAAACCATATCGAAAACAATCACGTTTGATGAGTTCGTTGCCTGGTATCCAGAGAACTCTGTCCACAAGTACGAACTACACAATGGAGTAATTGTTGAAATGCCTTTAGGAACTGGCGACCATTCCGCTGTAGCCGGGTTTATATCTGGCGAACTGTTTTTAGAAATTCGACACCAACAACTGCCCTACCTCGTCCCGAAAGAGTACATAGTTAAGTTTATCACCGACAAATCCGGCTATTCACCAGATGTGATCGTCCTGGACTTGCCCGCACTTGCAAGCGAACCGCGCTGGAAAAAAGAATCCATCATCACGATGGGGTCTTCGGTGCGACTGGCTGTAGAGGTGGTCAGCACGAACTGGCGGGATGATTATTTTTTCAAAGCTTCCGACTATGAAGAAATGGGCATTCCCGAATACTGGATTGTAGACTATCTCGGTTTGGGCGGCCGCAAGTTTATCGGTAATCCCAAACAACCAACACTTTCGGTTTATCAATTAGTAGATGGAGAGTATCAGGTCAAACAGTTTAGGGGAAGCGAGAGGGTTGAGTCGCTGACTTTTCCCGAATTGAAATTAACGGCCGAACAGATTTTTCGGGCTGGCTTGCCAAACTAGCGAGTAAAAATTATGCAAAGGTCGATCCACACAAGCTTGCAATTTATCAAATTGTGTGATATCATGAAACGTTCTCAAAAATAGCGCAACACTAACTATTACTGCATGGCAACGAAGCCAACGATCGCATTTACTCACCTCGGCTGCGAAAAAAATCGCATAGATACCGAACACATGATTGGCTTGCTGGCTCAAGCGGGCTATCAAGTCGATTCTAATGAAGAATTAGCAGATTATGTTGTAGTCAATACTTGCAGTTTTATCCAAGCGGCGCGAGAAGAGTCAGTCCGCACCTTGGTAGAATTGGCAGAAGCTAATAAAAAAGTAGTAATCACCGGCTGCATGGCACAGCATTTTCAGCAGGAATTGCTGGACGAATTGCCCGAAGCAGTCGCAATTGTCGGCACCGGCGACTATCATAAAATCGTCGATGTTATGCAGCAGGTCGAAAAGGGCGATCGAGTTTCCCTCGTATCCTCAGAACCTACTTACATCGCTGACGAAACTACTCCCCGCTACCGCACCACATCGGAAGGTGTCGCGTATCTGCGAATAGCAGAAGGCTGCGACTACCGCTGTGCATTTTGCATTATCCCGCACTTGCGCGGAAATCAACGATCGCGGACGATCGAATCTATCGTCGCCGAAGCTAAGCAATTAGCCTCCGAAGGGGTAAAGGAAATTATCTTAATTTCTCAAATTACCACCAACTACGGCAAAGATATTTATGGCGAACCGAAACTCGCCGAACTGCTTCGCGCTTTGGGTAAAGTAGATGTGCCTTGGATTCGGATGCACTACGCCTATCCTACAGGTTTGACTCCGCAAGTTGTCGAGGCAATCCGGGAAACGCCCAACGTTTTACCGTATTTGGATTTACCCCTGCAACACTCGCACCCGGAAATTCTGCGGGCGATGAATCGGCCTTTTCAAGCTGGGATTAATGATGCTATAGTCGATCGGCTCAAAGCAGCACTTCCCGGCGCCGTGATGCGGACAACTTTTATTGTCGGCTTCCCCGGCGAAACCGACGAACACGCAGCACACTTGCTGGAATTTGTCAAGCGCCACGAATTCGATCACGTAGGAGTTTTTGTATTTTCGCCAGAAGAAGGAACCCCAGCCTTCAGCTTGCCCCAGCAAATACCTGCAGAAATAATGGAAATGCGGCGCAATTCGGTAATGGCGGCACAACAACCTATATCATTGAAAAAGAATCAAGAGTCTGTCGGTCAGGTAGTTGATGTCCTGATAGAACAAGAACAACCAGAGACAGGCGAGTTGATTGGTAGATCCGCTCGGTTTTCCCCAGAAGTAGATGGACTCGTCTACGTCACAGGAGAAGCGCGGCTGGGTTCAATCGTATCTGTGAAAATTACTGGTGCAGATGTCTACGACCTCTACGGTCAAGTGTAAGTATTGCTGGAACTGTTGCCTGAGACGGTGCGGCGAACAAAAACCGGACACGAGCCAAAAATGATTAGCGGATTGTGCAACAAAAGTAACGGTTAGTACACAATTGTGCAAAGATATGTAGCAAAGGGGTTCTAAACTTTTTTAGCCCCTATCTGGCAATCGACCCTCCCCGTCGGGGTGCGGTAATCTCTACAGAACATCGGAAAATTTTAACGAATTTAATGTTTTGTTTCTGAATGTAAAGAGTTATGATGATAACAAGCCAGAAATAAGCGGGGATAATTTGAGATTGCTTCGCCGTCCGCCCTACACCACAACGGTATCCCGAAAGAGTGTTGAGATGGATAGGCGGTAACGGTCGCCCCATCCCCCGCTCAATCCCGCAGGCGACGGATTGCGGGATAGCGCCTGAACCAAACAACCTGTTACTACATGAGTAGTGAAGTGGGGCTGGTCATGATCCTCACTATAAAATGCCTAAGAGGGAAAGCTTGCAAGTACCTCAAAGGAAGTCCAATGTCCTGTTTTAAGAATGTTGGAAGCCTATAACCCGACCCCTGGCGGTTGGTATCGGTGATGTCACAAAATCAAAGACGGCTGTCGAATTGGTAAATTTAGTCACCATCGACGGAGCTGCCCTATACTCGATTGCTATTTAAGAAGGTGCGCGCAGGCGCAGCACCATAAAGAACTCTTATGAGTTCCTGCCCTAGAGCAGAAATCCGCATCCGAGTTGGGCAACTTAGAAGGCTAAGACTCGTTATTAGGAGCATTAATGAATTTATTGTTTGAAGGCTTAGGTCTTTCGGAAGAACTCGTTCTCCATCTGGAAACACTAGGCTTTACAGAACCTACTCCCATCCAAGTACAAGCAATTCCGCACTTGCTAGCAGGTCGCGACGTTGTGGGCCAAGCCCAAACAGGGACAGGCAAAACGGCAGCATTCTCGTTGCCCATCTTGGAGCGGATTGATTTAGATGTAACTGCGGTGCAAGCACTGGTGCTGACGCCGACTCGCGAATTGGCGATGCAAGTAACTGAAGCCATCCGTGATTTGAGCGGCATTAGCAGCGACGGCCCGGTAAAAGTGGGTCGCTCTCTGCAAGTTCTGACAGTGTACGGCGGTCAATCGATCGATCGTCAAATGCAGCGTTTGAAGCGCGGCGTGCACGTCGTTGTCGGTACACCCGGACGCATATTGGATATGCTCAGCCGTGGCAGCCTGAAACTAGACAAGGTAAAATGGCTGGTTTTGGATGAAGCTGACGAAATGCTGAGCATGGGCTTTATCCAAGATGTGGAAAAAATCTTGGATGCTGCACCAAAAGAACGTCAAACGGCATTTTTCTCGGCGACGATGGAAGCTTCCATTCGGAAATTGGTGGCGCGGCATTTGCGTAACCCAGTCAACGTCACCGTAGAACAGCCAAAAGCAACGCCAAAGCGCATCAGCCAAGGCGTGTACATGATTCCCCGTGGCTGGTCGAAGGCAAGAGCCCTACAGCCAATTTTAGAAATGGAAGACCCGGAATCTGCACTGATTTTTGTGCGGACTCGGCAGTCGGCGGCAGAACTCACCAGCCAACTGCAAGCAGCAGGTCACAGCGTTGATGAGTATCACGGTAATTTGAATCAGGCACAGCGGGAACGCTTGCTGCATCGGTTCCGCCAATGTCAGGTGCGCTGGGTAGTGGCGACTGATATTGCGGCGCGGGGTTTGGACGTGGATCACTTGACTCACGTGATTAACTACGATTTGCCCGACAGTGTGGAAAGCTACGTTCACCGGATCGGACGCACGGGCCGGGCTGGTCGCGAAGGAACGGCGATTACGCTGATTCAACCGGTCGATCGCCGCAAACTGCGCTTGATTGAACGCCACGTGCGATCGAGCTTGACGGTGCGAAACATTCCGACACGGGCGCAAATTGAAGCTCGTCAGTTGGAAAAGATGCAGGGTAAAGTTCGCGAAGCTTTGGCTGGCGAACGGATGGCATCTTTCTTGCCTCTGGTATCTCAGTTATCCGAGGAGTACGACTCCCACGCGATCGCCGCTGCTGCTTTGCAAATGGCTTTCGATCAAAGCCGTCCGGCTTGGATGGGCGCTGATTACGCTCAACAAGAAGATCCCCCGATTGGTGCAGAAAACAGCGTCAAGCCAATCTTGATTAAAAAGCGGGCTAAGACTGGTGCACCGAGTAATTCTGTACCAGCGCCGACTTTTTCTGGAGCACCGAGTGCTCCTGTTCCCCAGAACAGCTAATTGGTAAGGTGCACAATGTGCACCTTATTTATAATTTTTGTAGAGATGCGAGCGCGATCGCACCTCTACTTTTTTTATGGGTGTGAGACTCTATGGGGAATAAAAATCACAAAAAAGCTCTTCGTTCGTTGAACAAGCGGATTGCAGAACATGAAGAAAAGATTAGACTGGAATATGAGAAGGATTTTCCCGATGAAGGCTTAATCCGGCATTGGGAAAGTGAAATTCGAGCTTTTGAGAAAGGAATTCAGCAAGCTTTAAAACGATTGGGTAAATAAAGATGCAAGTTAGCGATCGGACAATTTCTGTAACTAATTATACACTGAGAACGTTAATTGATGAATTGGGTACTGAGTGTCAAAATGTGATTACTTTAATCCATCAGCTTCAGTTACCTGATTTGAGCGATCGACAAAAAGCTGAAATTCTAGCAGAGTTCCTGAGTGCTGCAATCCATCTCAACGTTCACTGCGGAGAGGATTTTCAGACGCTAGTTGCTGAGGAAATGACAAAATTGTCGGATGAGGATGAAGAGGATTAAGGAGACGCGGGCGATTCCCTACGGGATAGCTACGCTTCACGCACATTAGGAAAAAGCCCTCCTGTCAACTCACCGAAGAGCTAAAAAACCTCATAAATAAGGACTAAATTCCTTAGTACAAACTTGTGAACGGGGACTTTTGTACTCTTGTCTAATATTTCAGTTTAACTGCGTGCCGACAATAATCTTTTGCACGCGATCGCCCTTAATTTCCAAAATCAAATTAGAAGCCTTTTGGTCATTGCTGTAAGTCAACCGAGTCACTCCACCCTGAACAGATTGCGACCCATAACCGTAAGTTTTAACAACTTTTTGGCTGTTATCTCCTACCTTCACACCATCAATTGTCACGAACTTGGGCTTGGTAGCAGAAATCAAATAAACTTTGCCCTCCCATGCAGCTACCGTCAATCCTGAGTAGCTTAGCGTGCGAATCTTGCCGCCGATGCCAGATCCAGCAGGTTTAGTTTCGTCGCGCTGCGGTTTTCCCAACTTGCGTTTTGCCTCTTCTACAGCCATCCCCAACCGAACGCCGCCAATCCCCAGGCGCGAATAGTTCAGCGCCGCCGGCTTTTGTGTCGCACTGAGCATTCTTTCTAGAGTCGCAACAGTTTGATTCATGGCGGGAACAGGACGAACTAAAGCAGCAAATCCTAAGCTCGAAATTGCGAGATTCATCATGATGCCAGCGAGGGCTGTTGTCACAAATATTTTTACCATTTTTTTATAGCTTTATTTGGCAATGTATTCGTGGGATCGCCCGCTCGATCCGGATTGATACTAATAGGACTTACACCCACACTCCTGGACGCACTGCGCTGCTCTGAAACCGATTTTTTTTACCAAAACTACACACAGAAACCCGGTTTTTACCATGAATCTTAGGTTTAACAGTGAGGTTTTCAGCCAGAAACCGGGTTTCTAGGGCAACCTAGGTAAGTCCTGACTAATATTTTTTAAGCTTTGAAAACCGCCAATTTCGGGCGAACCGAATTTGCTTCCGCACAAGCTTGCGTCCGCCTGCCGGGACTGAAAGAAAGAATAAAAGAGGTAAATCAGCGGAAATTGCTGTGATATCCTAACAAAAGCCATATCTCGATAAAATTAGCAATTTAGATGACCGCAACAGATTCTACTAAACACCAAAAATCCAAAGCCCTCAAACCGGGTAGCCGCCGCCCCGCTAAAGAACTTTGCAGCGAGTGCGGTTTGTGCGATACATATTACATTCATTATGTCAAGGAATCTTGTGCTTTCTTAACACAGCATATCGCGGAATTAGAAGAAGAGATTCACGGGCGATCGCGCAATCTCGACAATCCCGACGATTGGTATTTCGGAGTCAGTCAAAATATGATGGCAGCTCGAAAAAAAGAGCCGATCGAGGGCGCTCAGTGGACGGGAATCGTCAGCACAATTGCGATTGAAATGCTCGAAAAAGGAATTGTAGAAGGCGTTGTTTGCGTTCAAAATACTAAGGAAGACCGCTTTCAGCCGATGCCGATTATTGCTAGAAATAGAGCCGAAATTCTGGCAGCAAAAGTCAACAAACCAACTCTCTCTCCCAACCTTTCAGTATTAGAACAAATCGCACAATCTGGGATGAAGCGGCTGTTAGTAATTGGCGTCGGCTGTCAAATTCAAGCCTTGCGAACAGTCGAGAAAAAACTAGGTTTAGAAAAGCTCTACGTTTTGGGAACTCCCTGCGTGGATAATGTCAGCCGTGCAGGCTTGCAGAAATTCCTAGACACGACTAGCCGCTCTCCTGAAACAGTGGTTTCTTACGAGTTTATGCAAGACTTTAACGTTCACTTCAAACACGAAGATGGTTCTACCGAGAAAGTGCCGTTTTTCGGGCTGAATACTAAGGAATTGAAAGATGTTTTTGCTCCTTCTTGTTTGAGCTGTTTTGATTATGTGAATTCTTTAGCAGATTTAGTTGTGGGCTACATGGGCGCACCCTTTGGCTGGCAGTGGATTGTGGTGCGAAATGACACCGGGCAAGAAATGTTAGATTTGGTAACGGATCAGTTAAATACTCAGCCTGTGATGTCTAAGGGAAACCGAAAAGAAGCCGTTCAGCAAAGCATTCCGGCTTATGAGAAAGGAGTGACATTGCCGATGTGGGCGGCGAAGTTAATGGGAGTGTTTATTGAGAGAATTGGGCCGAAGGGTTTAGAATATGCCCGGTTTTCCATTGATTCTCATTTCACTCGCAATTATCTGTACGTGAAGCGCAATTACCCGGAGAAATTAGAGGCTCATGTGCCGGAATATGCTAAGCGGATTGTGGGGCAGTATAAGTTGCCTGAGTGAGGTGAGTTGGAGAGTTTTAATAGGTATTTTGCAGGGACACGGTATTGCCGTGTCTTTGTTGTATACAGTTCAGAAAATTAGAGGTACAAGATTATGACACTTATATTTGCAAACAAACACATGAAGTTACAAAAGTCGATCGCACTTACTTATTGTGTGCTTCTAGCATTATCTGGAAATGAAGTGTCGGCGAAAGCTGCAGATGCAGAAGTGCGCTCGGGAAACATGAGACGAACATTTGCCGATTGGTGTCGCCAAAAAGCTGATTTGAGTCCTGAAGCTAAACTTACCGTTGAGGCGTTGTTGAAGCAAGCAGGGACTACTGAGTGCGATGCGGCTAATCAAAAACTTTCGACTCTAACCGAGCTCTTCCTTTTTGACAATCAAATCAGCGACCTCAAACCATTGCAATCCTTGACTAACCTGAGAGGACTCCTCCTCGATAAAAATAAAATCAGCGACATCAAACCGCTAGAATCCTTGACTAACCTGACTGCGCTCTCCCTCAGCTTCAATAAAATCAAGGACATCAAACCTTTACAATCCTTGACTAACCTGACTTTACTCGACCTCTTTGGCAATCAAATCAAGGACATTAAACCCTTGCAATCCTTGACTAACTTGGCTGAACTCAACCTCAACGGAAATCAAATCAAGGACATTAAACCCTTGCAATCCTTGACTAACTTGACTTGGCTCTCCCTCAGCTTGAATCAGATCAGCGAAATTAAACCTTTGCAATTTTTGACTAAACTGACTTGGCTCAACCTCGGCAGCAATCAAATCACGGATATCAAACTCTTGCAATCTTTGACTAACCTGACTAACCTCTTCCTTTACAACAATCAAATCAGCAACATCAAACCGCTAGCATCTTTGACTAAACTGACTGATATCTACCTCAGCGGAAATCCGATCGCTCCCAAAACTTGCCCTCTCAAGCCAGAGTCTATCTGTAAGTGGGAACCATGAAATTAAATGCTCAAACTTTACTGTTGGGGAAATTAGAGGTACAAGATTATGACACTCATAGTTGCACACAAACACATGAAGTTACCAAAGTCGATCGCACTTACTTGTTGTGCGATCCTAGCATTATCTGGAAATGGACTGTCTGCCAAGGCTGCAGAAACGCGATCGGGAAACAAAACATTTGCTGAATGGTGTCGCGAAAAAGATTCTTTGAGTCCAGAAGCTAAACATACTGTTGATATGCTGTTAAAAATAGCAGGAACTACTGAGTGCGATGAGGGCGATCGCCAACTTTCTAGTATCACAGGAATTAGCTTTACGAAGCAAGGAATCAGCGACATCACACCGCTAGCATCCTTAACTAACCTGAAGACTCTCCGGCTCATCAACTGTTCTATCAGCGACATCACACCGCTAGCATCCTTAACTAACCTGACTTTGCTCAACCTCAGCAGCAATCAGATCGTTGACATCAAACCGCTAGCATCCTTGGTTAACCTGAAAGTGCTCAACATCGGGAACAATCAGATCCGCGACATCAAACCGCTAGCATCCTTGACTAACCTGACTGAAATCGTCCTCATCGAAAATCAGATCGATGACATCACACCGCTAGCATCCTTGACTAACCTGAAAGGGCTTTTCCTCCGCAGCAATCAGATTGAGGACATCAAGCCACTAGCATCTTTGACTAACCTGGAAGGGATCGATCTCGCGGGCAATCAAATTAGTGACATCAAACCGCTAGCATCTTTGATTAAACTGACCATCCTCGACCTCAGCAGCAATCAGATTAGTGACATCAAATCACTAGCATCCTTGACTAACCTAGAAGGGATTAACCTCAGCTCGAATCAAATCGGTGATATCCAACCGCTAGCATCCTTGACTAACCTGGGAGGGCTATCACTTAACAAGAATGAGATCGCTGACCTTAAACCGCTAGAATTTTTGACTAAAGTGGAGATTCTCTGGCTCAACAACAATCAAATCGTTGATATCAAACCGCTAGCATCCTTGACTAAGCTGACTTTACTCTCACTCGAAAACAATCAAATCAGCGACATCAAACCGCTAGCATCTTTCACTAAACTGACTGAACTCTACCTCAGCGGAAATGCGATCGCTCCCAAAACTTGCCCTCTAAAGCCAGAGTCTATCTGTAAGTGGGAACCACAAACTCAACCATAAAACTTTAGTGTTCGGAAAATTATAGGTACAAAATTATGACACAAATCACCCTAATTATTATTTGAAAGTCCGCAGAAGCGGACTTACTTTGTGTCACCGCGATTTCAATCGCCTAGATATTTTTGCACGAAGTCTATTTAATCACTTAGGATTAACAACAAACTCACTGACAATAAACGGCTTTCGATTAATAATCGCACTGGGATTAGCATCAAGTTGCGATTGCGTGTAAGGTTCAATACCATAAGTTTTTACCCGCAACTGCTGACTCTCAGGAGCAACTTCAAACTCATTCCAGCCGTAGGTATGCACTCCTAAATACTCTCCCTGAATCAGTCTAGCGTCAATCCCAGAACCTTCCAAACCAACTGGATCGTATCCTAGCGGCGCTGTCCGAGTATCCAGAATGTTGCGGACAAAAGCATCTTTTTGTTCCCTTGTCGGCAATGAATTATACCTATCTTTTTCCGATTGTGGCAGCAAGGCGGTGGGCGTAAAAGCAACTGTTGCGGGGCCAAAGGGGGCGGCAAACGGCCCTTGCCCGATGTTCAACTGAATAGCAACAGGACTGGTCATTACATCAATAACATCTGTGGGGATTTGTGGCTGACCTGCAGCTTCTTGATAGGTGACATTATTCACCACATATCCGTGAAAATCTCCAGTGGCAAAGACCACATTTTTGATGTTATTTTCTTTGATGAAACGTAGCAAATCTGTTCGTTCAGCAGCATAACCTTCCCACCGATCGCCTGCCACCGGAATCCCAAAATTTTGAATCGGATCGCTTGACATAATAAACTTCCAAGTGATGCCATTTTGTTGAGATTTCAGTAAGTCATTTTTCAAATCCTGAAGTTGCGCCCCTCCTAACAGCGTGCGATTGGGCGCAAAGGCATCATTGAGAAACTTATTAACAGTAGCTTGGTCGGAAGTTTCTGGGATACTTTTCAAAGAATTATCTCGGAAAGAGCGCAAGTCTAACACAAATGTAGCTGCATCACTGCCGAAGGTATTATAGCGATAAAGTTTCTGCTCATTAGCAGTGCGAGAGTCGCCCGTATTGCCATAAAAATCATTTCGCACGGGATTGTAGGCTTGAAATGCTTGTAAACCTATGTCAAATACAGGCGTATCATTGACAAAGCCTCCCCCCGTCCCGAAAATCCCCTCTTTTTGCGGCGACTCACTAGGTGCTGCACCCCCGGCAAAATCATTAGTGAGCTCGTGGTCATCCCAGCTAGCATAGATGGTGGTGGAAGCCTGCAAATCAGCCCAGGTATTGAGGCCATAACGTTGACCGTAGACTTCATTGTGCTTGGTGCTAAACTCTTCAAAAGTTTTAGGTTGTCTGACTCCCGGCAAATCCGGCGATAGATCGTCTACATAAGCGCTGTCGCCGAGGCGAACAAAAAAGTCGAGATTGCGTTCCGGCGCATTTGCGATCGCCGGGAAAGGAGTAAGTTGACCTTGCCAGTCGCCTGCTACCCCAAATCGTAAACCCTGGCGATTTCCCAACTCAGCAGCAGTGCGGAATTGCCCAACTGCTGAAGTGCCAGCGGCATCACGCACTCGATAAAAATATTGAGTACCAGGCTTTAAATTCGTCAGTTCGGCTTTCACTGGTACGGTAACATCGGTGACGGTCTCTGTGAGAGTGCCGAGACTGTTACTGAAGTTTGGATTTGTGGAGTATTCAAAAACAACATTACCCAGAACTGTGCTGCGAGTCCACAAAACCGTTGAAGTTTGGGTGGTATCTCCAGAAGCAAGGCCATTTGGCAAGGTTGAGTCACCAGACTTAATAAATGGGGTGACATCTCGCCCTTCAGCAGCGCCAAACTTGGTAAAGTGTTCAATGCCAGTAAGTTCGTCGCGCTCAACAGCAGCAGTAATATCTGGGTTTTTTGCCAGATAATAGCTATCGTTATATAAAGGGCTAGGACTGCGGTTTTCCGATTCACCAAATTGGATGAAGTGACCAATACCAGTAATTTCATCGCGATCGACAGCCGCAGCAACATCGAGATTTTTCCCTAGATAATAGCTGTTGTTATAGAATGGGCTAGGATTGCGGCCTTCTGATTCTCCAAAATTAATGAAGTGTTGTATTGCTGTGGTAGCTTTGCTGTTGACAGCGGTGGCAACCTCAGGGTTATTTAGGAGATAATAATTAGTATCGAATAGGGCGCTAGGGTTGCGACCCTCAAATTGACCGAATTGGGTGAAGTGTTCAAATCCGTTTTGGAAGTTTCCTTTGGCTAGAGCGGCTGCTACCTCTGGGTTTTTAGCCAGATAGTAGGTTTCCTGAAATAGAGTTTTAGCGTCTAACATAAGGAAAAATATGAAGTTTTGTTGAATGACCCTGGTGGCTCAAAATAGCCTTCACAGGATTATACAGGATTATGCAGTGTCGCGATCGCGATCTTTAAGTAGAAGAAAGAACGAAGAAGGAAGAAGACTTACACAGCCAGCTTTTTAGTGGGACTTAAACATTTTCCAGCCCCTTTAAAAGCTGAAACCCTCTCTAGGGAATGGAAAGAAATCGATCACATAAAAATGTCTGAAACCCTTGGTATAACTCGGTTAAGACCCATTCGATCTAAAAGTATTTCTCTATCTGCGTTTGAAGCCAAAATGGCTTCAGTTTTTGTCTAAGTCCCGTTAGTCATCCTTGTTTTACCTTTAATATCACCTCCGATGAAATGCGATCGCTAATTCTGGCCAAACTTCAGCGACTAAACTTCCTGAATTTGCATCAACCGCTGCTTTAACCTTGGTGCATCGCCCCGAGCGAGCACTTCACACTTCTCCAACAAAAAAGCCCGATCGCAATAATTCAACTTATCCAAACGGTGAGTCACCCACAAAGCCGTCAGCCCGCAATTTTTGACCAAACGCTGCACCGCGGGTACCAAATATCACTGAGAATCAGGATCGAGTAAAGCCGTAGGTTCCTCTAATAGTAAAATCTCGAAATGACGAGCGATCGCACTTAAATATTTGAGTTACGAAGGATAAATTTGCAATTCATCAGAAAAACCCGATCGCCCTTATTGACTAAAAGCGATCGCACACCAACATCCTCCTACAAATCAGCAGCGTACTGCTTCAATTCATCCAAAGAAACGTATTCCAAAGTCAAGGCGTGAGTCGCAGCCAAAACCACAGGCGGCGCCACTCCCGCATCCATTGCTTCCTTCCAGCGAGAAGCGCACAAACACCAGCAATCCCCAGGCTTCAAACCGGGAAAGTTAAATTCGGGAACCGGAGTGCTCAGATCATTTCCATTCGATTTAGTGAATTGCAAAAACTCTTCAGTCAGTTGAGCACAAACAGTGTGAGCCCCAAAGTCGCCACCACCTGTATTGCATTTGCCGTCTCGATAATAGCCCGTCATTGGCGAAGTACAGCAAGTCTCTAACTTTCCGCCCAGCACATTTGTAGCTTCCGTCACCATCGCAACTCCTGAGTAAAACTCTTCGATCTAATTTTACACAAATCGTTGTTTATATATTTTTTTCCATGACAAAGTTGATGAATTGTTGTCCTCGCCGTTCTACTTCTTGTTTTCTAATCACCATAAATCCCTGGCTTTCAAAAAAAGGTCGAGCTGTAATGCTGGCTTCGGTAAATAAATAGTTAATTCCTAAGTCTTTGGCTTTTGACTCAATTTGTTTTAAAATTAGCCTGCCGACTCCTTGTCTTTGAAAATCTTGATGACAGTAAAAGCGATCGATATGACCGTTTGCTTCCAACTCCCCAAAACCAGCAATTTTCTCACCCTCTTCTGCTACGAAAGTAAATTTACTGCTTAAACTTTTAGTCCAACTTTCGATATTTATCTCTGCTGGAGCCCAAGCATCTACTTGTGCTTTTGTGTAATCGCGGATGTTTACTTCGTGTACGGTGTCGTAAAAGAGTTTTACAATTTGTTGGGTATCACCGATTTCGTAAGTTCGTATTCTCATAAATAGTCTCCGCTGTTAATTAGATTGTGTGCCTCGATCGACCTCACTCTCAAAGATAATCCGATCGGGTGATTTCCCGACTCTGCTAAATGAGCTACAAGTAATTTAAAATAGGTGGAATGGGAAGGTTTGGAGGAAATTAATCTGTTATGGTGAAAATCATTTAATCTTTCCTTTTTTTTCATAAGCTAACTGTTGGCTCTAAAAGTATGGACTTTCGGACTTTAAGTAGAGACCACGTTCTCACCCACATTTGGGGTCGAGTCAATCATCCCGAAGTTTTGGCTTTGCCTTTGCCAGATATGCTTTGCTGCCAAAGTGAAGATATCGATTTTTTTCAAGAGCAACTCGCTGAGACTCTCTTAGAAAATTATAGCTTAATTACGGTTTATCAATATATTTTTTTACAAGCTTTAAAGCAGGAAATAAATTCGACTGGGTTTGAGATCCGCCGCTTTTTATCGGGTGCAACCGAGGTGCTGTTTGAATCTCACCCTAATTCTCTAATCCTTCAAAAAAAGATGCTGGCAAGTTTGCTGTTTATTATTCCCAATAAGGAAGTTTGGGAAGGCTACAAAGTGCCGGAGCAAATTCAAGCGGCGCATTATATTTATAACTGTCTGGTTCGTAATTCTGATGACTTGTTAACTGCGGACGAATGCCAGGAATTATTGAAGGCGATCGCCTCATTGCTGCTGCGGTAATTGCTAGAGAAGTAGGTTTGTAGTTGCGCTTGGGTATTCCGGAGGGCCCAAGCGCAACTACGAACCTTTTTTAAGGTACAAGTTGGGTAACTTCTGTGTTAGTCTCCCAGGCAAGTTCCCAAGCCGCTGGCCATTTTAACCCGAGTAGAAGGGGGTTCCACTGCTCTGTATTTGGCGATCGCATCTTCCAATGGTAAGGTGTCGTAAAACTGTTTTACAATTTGTTGGGTATCACCGATTTGGTAGGTTCGTACTCTCATAAATTATCTCACTGCGATCGCTTGTTTAATATTAATTTGGGATTTTAATCGCTTCGGAACGCGGATGGATGTTGGCTTTTACCATTTTGTCTCATTTCTGGCAGGGCGATCGACCCAAAATTTATCGCCCACCCCTTGACAAACTCTATTACTCTATGTTACTGAAACACAAGGCAACCTAACTCGAATTAACACTACATCAATCCAGCAGCTTAACGAATAAGGATGGAAATTTATGACAGAAATTGGGCCCGATCCAAACCGACCTTATCCGATGGCCGATCAGCGGCGCGTATGCTTCATCAAAAACTTTATTAAATCCCCCAACATTATCGTCGGCGATTACTCATATTACGACGATCCAATAGAACCAGAAAACTTTGAAAAAAATGTACTTTATAACTACGGAAACGACAAATTAATTATTGGTAAATTTTGTGCGATCGCCACCAAAGTCAAATTCATCATGAACGGTGCAAATCACAAACTAGACGGGATTTCAACTTATCCTTTTCCTGTTTTTGGGAATGGTTGGGAAACAGCCATGAATTTATTAATGGAACTGCCCAGTAAAGGCGATACCGTCATTGGCAATGATGTTTGGATCGGCTATGAATCCCTGATTATGCCCGGAGTCAAAATCGGCGACGGTGCCGTCATTGCCGCCAAATCCGTTGTAGTAAAAGACATTCCCGCTTACACCGTTGTCGGTGGAAACCCCGCACATCCAATCAAACAGCGTTTTAGCGATGGTGAAGTTGCACAACTATTAGAAATTAGGTGGTGGGATTGGAAAATAGACAAGATTTCGCGCAATGTCAGCATAATTATGCAAGGCGATATTCAAGCACTCAGCAATGCTGAGTAAACTCCCAAATACAGCGATTTTAAATTAACAAAGTGGAGGTAGGAAAATGTTGAAAATTGCCTACTTATTTTTCTGTATTCTAGGCACTGCTTTGCCATACTCCCAGCTTGTCCCGTTTATCTTAGAAGAAGGGTTGAATATTAACGCTTTCTTCAGGGACTTGTTTGCCAATCAAATTTCCGGTTTTTTCGGCATGGATGTAATAGTGTCATCCCTGGTTTTTGGTACTTTTGTATTTAGCGAAGGTTCGCGTCTAAAAATGAAAAATTTGTGGGTTTATATTGCCAGTAACTTATTCGTGGGTGTTTCCCTGGGTTTGCCTTTATTTCTCCTAATGCGGCAGCGCAAACTTGAAGAAACACCTTGAGAGTTTTGTAGTTATTGGGTTTGGCTTCCGCTAAACCCAACCTACACAATCTAAAAACCCAACATCAGCGTCAATCTGCCTGCATCTGCGGTCAAAAAATCCCCAAAAATCACCATGCAAAGTCAGGGAACCCCCGTACCGCACCGCCCCTACAACTTACTTAGCTGGGCCCACAGCTTCGATCGCATCCTCAAGAGCGATCGATACATGAGTCCAATGAGTGCCCCCCTGACAAAAAGCCACGTAAGGCTCCCGCAGAGGCCCGTCAGCCGAAAACTCCGACGTACTCCCATCAATAAAAGTACCCCCAGCCATCACCAACTGACTTTCATACCCGTGCATCGGAGCCGGCACCGGATCTAAATAGGAACCGACGGGGGAATTTTGCTGAACCGCCCTACAAAAAGCAATTAACTTATCAGCAGAACCGAATTCGATCGCCTGAATCACATCTCGTCTTCTAGCCAAAGGCATAGGATTCACTCGATAACCCAACTTATAAAAAACATAAGCCGTCAAATGATTGCCCTTCATCGCCTCTCCCACACAACCCGGAGCCATAAACAAACCCTGAAAAAGCAGCCGATTCAAATCAAAAGTTGCGCCGCCGCTGCTGCCAATTCCTGGCGCCGTCAAGCGACAAGTTGCCGCCTCCACCAAATCAGCCCTGCCGGCGACGTAACCGCCAGCAGGGACGATCGTACCCCCCGGATTTTTGATTAAAGAACCAGCCATCAGATCCGCACCCACAGCAGTAGGTTCGCAATCATCAACAAACTCCCCGTAACAATTATCAACAAAGCAAATTGTGTTAGGATTCTGATGTTTGACTATGGCGACGATTTTTTCAATCTCAGAAATAGACAAACTCGACCGCCAAGAATAGCCGCAAGAGCGCTGGATAAAAACCAGGCGAGTCTTTGCTGAAATAGTAGAGCTCAATGCCTGCCAATCCAAACTTCCTTCGCGAGTTAGAGGCAACTCACGGTAACTAATGCCAAACTCAAGCAGTGAACCTTGACCTTGCCCCCGCAAGCCGATCACTTCTTCTAAAGTATCGTAGGGAGAACCAGCCACTGCCAACATTTCGTCACCAGGACGCAGGATGCCAAAAAGAGCACAGGCGATCGCGTGAGTACCCGAAACAAACTGTACCCGGACAGCCGCGGCCTGGGCCCCTACCACTTCGGCAAACACCCCGTCCAAAGTCTCCCGACCCAAATCATCGTGGCCGTAACCCGTAACCCCTGCAAAATGGTGGACTCCAACCCGGTGGCTGCGAAAAGCTTTTAAGACTCGTTGAAGATTTTGCTTGACTGTAGTGTCAATACCAGAAAAAATCTGAAAGAGTGCCTGTTCTGCTTCCTGTAGCCGTGAAACGCTATTCATCTATACCTCGCTCACCCTTTGCGTGCGCGCTGTTCATTATGGCGTAGATGCGGCCCCTAGTTTGTAAACATAATATATTCATGACGATTGCAACTTCCAAAAAAACTTCTCCTGATTGGCCTGTCGTAGGCTTTATGGCCTTTCTGCACATCGGTGCTTTATTTGCTTTGCTGCCGGGTAATTTTAGCTGGTCTGCGGTCGGGCTAGCAGTCTTCCTGCATTGGGTAACAGGTGGTTTAGGAATTACTCTCGGATTTCACCGCCTCGTCACCCACCGCAGTTTTCAAACACCGAAATGGCTAGAGTATTTTCTAGTTATTTGCGGTACCCTTTCCTGTGAAGGTGGCCCGATCGACTGGGTAGGAATGCACCGGTTACACCACATACATTCCGACACCGAAACAGATCCCCACGATTCCAATCAAGGCTTCTGGTGGAGCCACATGGGTTGGATGCTCTCGGATCTTCCGATCAGAGTTGAAATCCCCCGCTTTACTAAAGACATCGGCGACGACCCAGTATACAAGTTTCTCCAAGCATATTTTATCCCCATCCAAGTTGTCTTCGGTGTGTTGCTTTATTTATTAGGCGGCTGGTCTTTCGTGGTTTGGGGCGTGTTTATGCGGATCGTGGTGGTGTTCCACTGCACTTGGCTGGTTAACAGCGCTACCCACAAATTCGGCTACCGCACCTACGAGTCGGGCGATCGCTCGACCAACTGCTGGTGGGTGGCTTTGCTCACCTACGGCGAAGGCTGGCACAACAACCACCACGCTTTTCAATACTCGGCTCGCCACGGCCTTCAATGGTGGGAAATCGACTTCACCTGGATGACAATTCAACTGCTGCAATCGCTGGGTTTGGCAACCAAAGTGAAATTAGCAGAAAAATAGCGATCGGCAATTAGTCATTGGTTGTAGGTCATCAGTTATGGACTAATGGCTGGTCACCAATGCCTAATCCTGTTTTTTGCGATCGGTATAGGTTGGGTTGAACACAGATCGAATCCTCTGGTGCGATCGACCCAACCAAAACCAGAATCCGTTATAATATAATTGGGAAGAAAAAATTTTGTTGGGCAGCCAAATTTTTTATTTTCAAAATACAACCGTAAATCTTTTTCAATCCTAATCCCAAATCTATCATTGATTCTTTATTAGTTTGGGCAAGTGTGCAGCAAAAAAGTTCACTGCTCAATCCAAACTATTATGCGTGAATCCCGGTCGGCATCTCATCAGAAATCAAAAAAAGAATGACAATAGCAACGCAAGAAAAACTCCAATACAATTGGAAGCACGTTATTAGTTTAGCAGGACTTCATATCGGCGCTTTGTTCGCACTGCTACCCAGTAACTTCAATTGGACAGCAGTTGGTTTAACAGTATTCATGCACTGGATAACCGGCGGTTTGGGAATAACTCTCGGATGGCATCGTATGCTCACCCACCGCAGTTTTCAGACACCAAAATTCGTAGAATACTTTCTAGCATTTTGCGGAGCCCTTGCCTGTCAAGGAGGAATAATTGATTGGGTTGGGCTGCACCGATTGCACCACACTCACTCTGACCAAAATGCGCTCGACCCTCACAATGCCCAAAAGGGTTTTTGGTGGAGTCACATCGGCTGGATGCTATATAAAGGTCCAGCTCACGCTGAAATTTCCCGCTGCACAAAAGACATTTCGAGCGACCCCTTTTACCAGTTTTTGCAAAACTACTTTCTCCCGATGCAAATCGTCTTTGGCGTCTTGCTTTACTTAGCAGCAGGCTGGCCGTTTGTAGTGTGGGTAATTTTTGTCCGCTTAGTTTTGGTGTATCACTGCACCTGGTTTGTTAACAGCGCCACTCACAAATTTGGCTACCGCACTTACGAAACAAAGGATAGTTCTACTAACTGTTGGTGGGTTGCGCTTTTGACTTACGGCGAAGGCTGGCACAACAACCACCATGCTTATCAATACTCTGCGCGTCACGGGATGGAAAGGTGGGAAATTGACTTCACTTGGATGACAATTCAAGTTTTGGAAGCACTAGGTTTGGCTACTAAAGTGAAATTACCAGCCAAGTAGCAGCAATTGAGTCCTCGACGCAGAACTTTTGTAGGGTTCGTACTTGGCACCATACCGCTTCATAAACCCGGTTTCGTTGAGAAACCGGGTTTTTTGGTGACTAATAACCAAATGACCAATGACTAATGAGCCCGTTTTTGCTCGCCCCGGCCGCGCAAATATTCCGCTAAAAACGCCAATCCTCCCGAACCTACTATCAACAGCACGCTGAGAGCATTAATATCAGGTTTCACCCCAGTCCGAATCCGGCTAAAAATTTCCATCGGCAGAGTTGTAGTCCCGCTACCTGCGGTAAAACTCGCAATCAAAAAATCGTCCATGCTGAGGACAAAAGATAGCAGACAACCCGACACAATTCCCGGTATTAATTGAGGGAGCAAAACCTGAATAAAAGCTTCAACAGGCGTTGCACCCAAATCCAAGGCAGCCTCTTCTAAATACGGGTTTAAATCTGCCAATCTAGTAGAAACAGCTAGGGCGATGTAAGCCAGACAAAACACAATGTGAGCGGCGACAATTGTCCACAAACTCAGAGGAATAGCCAGCGCCGCTAAAAATACCAGAGTAGCAACTGCGGTCGCAATATCTGGAATAATAATCGGCAAGTAGGAAACTCCCTGATATAAACTCTTGCCAGGAAAGCGGTAGCGGGCTAAACCAACTGCCATCAAAGTGCCGAGTACAGCCGAGATTGCAACTGCACAAACAGCCACTGTTAAACTGTTTCTCAGGGCAACTAAAATCCGCGTATCGCTAAATAATTTAACGTACCAATCTAAAGTAAATCCTTCCCAGCCGGCGCTAAAACGCGATTTGTTAAAGCTGTAAAAGGTGAGTACCAGGATGGGCAGGTACATATAAAAAAACATCACAACGGCAAATATCACCTGCCAAGAAATCTTAAATTTAGGTTTTAAGTACATATCGGGTTGTATTTCCTCCTGTGGATTTTCGGGGGTATTTTCCATTTCTCGGTAATCGGTAATTGGTAATCGGTAATCGGTAATTGGTAATAGGAAAAATTAGGATTGTTTTCTTCCTTCTTGCTTCTTCCTTCTACATCCTAAATTGCTTCTTCCTTCTACATCCTAAATTGCATTACGATCGCCATATTTGAGCAAAAGGGCAATTCCGATACTCACTGCAAAGATTAATACCATACTCAGAGCCGAACCCAGCCCCCAATTTTGAGTTGCCCCCAAAAACTGATTGTAAATCAAACGAGCCGCCGTCATGCTGGAAGCTCCACCGAGCAACTCTGGATCGACAAAATCGCCCAAACTGCTAATAAATACTAGCAAAGAACCCGCAGCAATTCCCGGCATCGTCTGAGGTACTGTCACTTTCCAGAAAGTTTCCACTGGATTCGCGCCCAAATCCTGAGATGCTTCTAGCAACCTGCGGTCTAACTTTTCCAAAGAAGCGTAGAGAATTGTCACGATATAAGGCAAATAACTGTAAGCCATGCCGATGAGAACTGCGGAACTTTGATTGAGCAATTCTAGAGGAGGGATGCCCAAAAACCCCAGGAGCGAGTTGAGAACACCCGTAGGACGCAAAATTGTAATCCAAGCATACGATCGCAAAAGCGAAGAAGTCCACAGCGGCAATACAAAGCCTAACAAAGTTAAATTCCGCCACTTTTTCGAGACATTGAGGGCGATCCAGTAAGCGACGGGAAATCCCAGTAGCAGACACAGAATAGTAGTCCCCGTTGCGAAAAAAAGCGATCGACCCATCACCTGCAAATTCAGCGGCTCAAACACTCGCAGGTAATTGCCGATTCCCGAAGGATTCACCAAATCTCCCGGTTTAATATTCGGCACCAAACTAAGCTGAAAAATCACCAAAGTTGGTATGACTAATAATAAAAGCAGCAACAAGCCAGAAGGGCCGAGCAATGCCAGTGGCCCAGCCCAAGCAGACCACGGGGAAACAGTTTCAGCCTTCAAAGGAGAATTGGGAGGAATAGGAGGGGGAGTTCTAGTTGAAACAGCCATAGATCAATTTTTTTGATTTTTTAACCGCTGATGAACGCGGATTAACGCGGATATAATACGGATAGAGTGGGCTATCTGCTGTACGGGGGCGGGTTGATGTAAATATTGGGTGAGAATCAGAGATAGGCTGTAAAACCCGCCCTACTTTTGAGGATTAGCCGCTGGTTAATTGAGTCCAATAGCGATCGTACACTTCCATAAATTTCCCTACCGGAGCCACACCTTCGCACTTTTTCAAAATATCTTCCGAAGGGAAAAGAATGTCGTTTTCGCGCACTTCCGGCGGCAACAAACTAAAAGCATCTTCCGAAGGAGTTGAAAAACTGAGTCGCTCTACTAAAGAAGCTGCCACATCGGGTTGCAGCATAAAGTTAATCCATTTATAAGCTGCTTCGGGATTGGGAGAACCTTTAGGAATTACTAAAGTGTCAGTCCACAGAGAAGAACCGCTTTTGGGGAGGACATACTTCAATTTATCGTTATCTGAAATTACTTCATTAGCATCAGAAGAATAACACATAGCTACCTTCAAATCCCCCGTCAGCATTTGAGGCCGCCAAGCATCAGTAGTAAAAGATGCGATCGCCGGTTTGAGTTCCACCAACTTTTCGTAAGCTTGTTTCACTTGCTCTTGGTTCGTAGAATTCAGAGAATAGCCCAGCATCCGCAACGCAGCGCCCATGACTTCTCGAACATCACTCGCCAGCGTCATTCGCTTTGCTAACTCCTGTTTGTGCTGCCACAAATATTCCCAATCTTCAGGAGCTTCTTTGAGTTGTTCGGTGTTGTAAATCAAGCCTGTGGTTCCCCAACTCAAAGGCACGCTGTAGCGGTTTCCTGGGTCATAAACAGGGTTTTGGAACTGTTTTCGGAGCCGATCGATCCCGCCCAAACTCGAGTGGTCTAATGGACTCAACAGCCCGAGTTCCGTCATTTGAACCACCATGTAGTCCGACGGGTAAATGATGCTGTAGGCGCGCGCGCCACCGGCTTGAACTCTCGCCAGCATCTCTTCGTTGGAGCTAAACACGTCGGCCACTACGCGAATGCCTGTTTTTTCGGCAAAGCGATCGAGCAAAGCGTCATCGGTATAGCCTGCCCAAGTATAGATGAAAAGTTGGTCTGCCGAACCTTTGACGGGAGGAGCAGATTGTACGTCTGCAAGTCGCCAGCCGCAACTCGAAACAGCTAACCCGGAAATTGTCGCCGCCGAATTTTTTAGGAACTGACGGCGTGTAGAATTAGCCGGAAAAATCCTGGAAATTGGTAAGTTAGTCGGAGGCACAGTTCGATTTTAGATTTTAGATTTTAGATTTTAGATTTTAGATTTGGAGATTGAAGATTGGGGAATTGGGAATTGGGAATTGGGAATTGTCCTATGTTATTTGTTAGGAGAACCAACCACCAACAAATAACCAATGACTAATGACTAATACCAACTACCAACTGCCAACTGACTAATTCCGATCGGTCAAAGCGAGACAATCAGTAGTTCCCCAATAAGCGTAAATCGGCGTGTGCGGGTCTGGGAAAGAGCCACCGGTATTTGGCTGGCGTACAGTAATTTTATCGCCCGACGCCAACTCAACCACGTAATGAACGTGCGTGCCCATGTACATAGTATTTTTGAGCCGCCCTTCAAAACAGTTGACGGAAACTTCCGGCTGGTAGAGATTCAAATATACTTTTTCCGGCCGAACGCTGACCACAACAGAGTCGCCTGTGACACCACTCCACATATCCGACTGCTGAACGACTATTTTCAGATTGGCTGATGTGCGAACTGTAAGAGTCGATCGGTCGATCGATTCCACCGTACCAGAAAACAAATTCGTATCCCCAATAAAATCCGCCACAAATGCCGTCTGCGGACACTCATAAATTTCTTCAGGAGAGCCAATTTGCTCAATCCTGCCCTCGTGCATCACCGCAATCCGGTCAGACAGACTCATCGCCTCTTCTTGGTCGTGAGTCACCATCACAAAAGTCAAACCCAATTCTTGATGCAAATTCGACAGTTCCAACTGCATCTGCTTCCGCAACTTCAAATCCAGAGCACCCAGAGGTTCGTCCAGCAGCAGAACCGCCGGTCGATTTACCAGAGCTCTCGCCAAAGCCACCCGCTGCTGCTGGCCGCCCGACATTTGACCGGGAAACCTGTTGGCGAAAGATTCCATTTTCACCAATTGCAAAACTTCCCGTACCCGTTCTTCAATTTCCGCTTTCCCCAGTTTTTTTATCCGCAATCCAAAAGCGATATTGTCCCAGACATTCATGTGTCCGAACAAAGCATAGCTTTGAAACACAGTATTTACCGGACGGCGGTAAGCTGGAGTGTTGGTCATCGACTGGCCGCGAATCATCAATTCGCCCGCCGAGGGAGTCTCGAACCCAGCGATTAAGCGCAGCGTCGTAGTCTTGCCGCAGCCGCTAGGCCCGAGGATGCTAAAAAATTCTCCTTGGCGGATGTTGAGGTCAACTCCGCGGACTGCGGTTTCGCCGTTAAATACCTTAAAGACCTTGCGGAGTTCAACGTCAAGCGCTGTATCCGTTGCTGTCGTACCTTGGTTGAGTGCTGTCTGAAACATATTCGCCCTTTCCTGGGGGTAATGCACGCCACTTAAATACAGTTTAAGTTTAGACTTTTCTGTATTTTAGGTGAGGAATGTTGGATGTAACAGGTTTTGGGATTTGTTCTTTAAATTCTATCCCAGAGCGCACCATTGTCAGCAACAGGCAAGATGCCTGTTCCACAAAGAGTAAATGTTCTTGTGGAACAGGCATCTTGCCTGTTCATAAAAGCCTTATTGAGAATGGTGCAACATCTCAGAGCGACTGGGCATCTATTTGTTCTCAGGACTTGGCGTGGGAGAGGGTTTTTGCGGTTTCTCTGTTTTGGGTGCTTCTGCTTTTTTCCACTCTGACAAAGGTCGCTGGACGGCATTTTTAAAGTCAAAAGGCACTAGCAGCACGGGCAAATTTAGGGCGGAATTTTGAGGGGGCGCTTCCGGCGGATTGGCTTGAGCGTACAAGAAGCGGCCACTAAAGTCTGTTTTGCCTAAAACTAGGCGGTGAGTTTCCTGGTTGTCCAGTTTTACTGTGACTGTAGCTTGGGGTTGGTCGAGACCGAATTCGGGCAGTTGAGCAGCAGTAATATTAATCGTGCGATCGCTCTTTCCTGTTGCCAGCCTGTCGAGCAAAAAATCCACCGATGCCTGACTCGCGTGTGCTTGCACTGGCAATTTCATTTCCCAGCTAGACTTGCCTCCTTTTGTAGCATAAACTCGTTCAAAAGTCAATATTTTTTCGGGAGTTTTGACTGTAAAGAATTGTATGCGATCGGAGTTAAAAGCAAAAATTTTCTGTTTTTCTTCCTTAGCGGCTTCCTCTTTCGGAGATACTTGCATCTCGAACAAAGCAACCAACCCCGTCATGCTCAGCGCGACGGCTATCAATACTAATGTATTTTTCTGCAATTTCATAGTAACAACGAATTCGGCATGGTAATGGGGAATGGGGAATGGGGAATGGGGAATGGGTAAGAGACGCACCCTAGGGAAATTAGGAATTAGGAACTTGTACGCTCGCGTAGCCGAAGTATTAGGAATTGACAATGGGTAAGGTGCGCGGCAGGGCGCACCTTGCGGAATTAGGAATTAGGAATTGGTTATGGGTAAGAGGTGAAAAAACCAGAAAGAGGCCAATAAATCCATTAAATTCCTTACAGAATTTGTTGGCGAACTTATCTTCTCTTCCACCAGATAGCGCCGCCAATTCCCAGTCCGAGTAAAGGCCAAATTAGCCAAGCTAACACCAGCAATCCTACTTGGATGGTCGTCATGTTAATACGGCGGTTGGTAGCTTTTTTCGGACTGATAGAAAAGCTTTGCTGGTCTGGTTTACTCAACCAACTGACTGAATTGAGAAACACGTCACTATTGAGTTGTTGGTCAAACCAACCGTTAGTCACAAATTGAGATGTGCCAATTACTACCATTCGCGATGTTTTTCTAGGAGTTGAAGGCACAGAAGGAGTTGCGGTTGGACTGGGAGATGCTGTGGGAGATGCTGTGGGAGATGTTTCTGGTGTCGGTGTGGGAGATGCTGTGGGAGATTCTGTCGGTGTTGGCGAACTTTCTGGATATGCTGTCGGAGATGCTGCCGGTGTTGGCGAAGTCGTCGGTAATGCTGGAGGCGTAGCTTCTTGCGAGACAATCACCGAATAGCTGATTGGGGAAGCTGTTGGGGAAGTTGTCGGAGATGGGGAAGTTGTCGGCGATGGGGAAGTTGTCGGAGATGGGGAAGTTGTCGGCGATGGGGAAGTTGTCGGCGATGGGGAAGTTGTCGGCGATGGGGAAGTTGTCGGCGACGGTGAATCTGTCGGCGATGGTGAATCTGTCGGCGATGGTGAAGTTGTTGGCGATGGTGAATCTGTCGGCGATGGTGAATCTGTCGGTGATGCTTGGGGTGAAGGCGAGGGCGAAGTTGTCGGTGATGCTTGGGGTGAAGGCGAGGGCGAAGTTGGTGTTGGTGAAGGGGAGGGCTTTAAGGGAGTGCTGTCAGTGGACGATCGAACTAAAGCTACACCTAATAATAGCGGGCCTTGTCGATCGGTCTTCTGATCGAACTCCAATTTCTTAGTCGTCAAATCGCTTTCCGCCCAACTTTCCTGACTCGTCCAAATCAGCGGTTTTTCCTCTATCCCTTCTACTGGCGAGGTTTCCAAAGCACGCGCAAATGGATAAAATGAAATACCGTTGCCAAAACTTTGAGTAATCGGATGTTCGCCGTAGCGCCTGACTGTGGGAACCGTAGGGCCCAGGCCAAATCTTTGACCAGTGCCCGAAGCATCAATGGCCAAACGGGTGTCTAGTTTGACGCCCCATTCTTGCAGCAATTTGTCCAATCCCGTATCAATTGCCGGGTCTACCATTAACAATAAACTGCCTCCGCGATCGAGATAAGCTCTTAGTGCTTTAATTTCTGTATCGGAAAACGGTTTGTCCGGCCCGGGAACGATTAAAGCATCTGCATCTTCTGGCACTTCTTTGCGTTCGGTCAAATTCAGTGTTTGGGCGTTGTAGTATTTATCTTTCAGAGCTTTTTCAGCTTGCTGAATTCCGCCTTGACCTTCCTGTAGCGGGCGGGCTCCTTTGCCTTGCAAAAAGTAAACTGTAGCAACGCGAGTGCTCAGGATTTCTTCTAAGCCATTGGTAAGTTTTATCTCTGAAAGACCTTGATTTGGGTCGCTACCAAAAGCAGTGCCACCTTTTTGCAATACCTGTTTTTTGTCGCCGGATTGCAGGTAAACTTCTCCGATGCTGGTAATGCTAAATTCCCGCGCTTTTCCTGGTTGGGCCTGCGGGTCAACAAACTCGAATTGGAACTTGTCGCCTCCCTCGCGTTTGTAGCTTTGCAGCAATTCTTTAATTTGGGGGTTTTGGATGGGGTCAAATACCCAAACTTTGACTGTTTGTTGCAGGTTTCGCAGTATTTGTTGAGTCTGCGGGGCCAGCGTAAATTGTTGGCTTTCGGTTAAGTCGATGCGGACGGGATAGCGAACGGCTATGAAGTTAATTACTCCGAGAATCACAAAGACGGCGAGGGTAGCAATCAGGGCGTTGGTGCTGGCTTGAGTGGAACGCTGGCCCCAAAAGCTTTGTTCGTAACTCAAATATAGCAGCCAAAGTGCGATCGTCACTGCTCCGGCAATAACTAAACCGACTGTCAGGGGGTCCCATACTCCAGATACAAGTGCTGCTGTTACCCCCGCTGCGATGAGGAGGGGGCCCAGCAAAAAAACATATTTCCAATTTTTTTTGCTAATTTTCATAATGTAAATATTGAGTGAGAAAATTCCGCTTCGAGGATGTTATTCTATATCGCATTAGCCTGCAACCATGCTGTTAAATCTGACTGATGGTTGAAATCCAGCACGGCATCTCCTAGTGCTTCTAATTCCTCTACCCCTAATTCACGGATGCAGTTTTCAGTTTCCGGTTGTATTGTGCCTAAGCGCTTCACTAGCTGACGCAATATTAACGAGAGTTGAGCAGCTTTTGTCACCTGTTCTCTTGCTACATCTATGGCAATCTGCTGGTCTTGAATCCACAGTTCTTGCTTCTGCAATTCATTTAATTCTTCCTGAGTGAAGTTGTCCTCGCTGGCAATGCTAAAAGCTTTCTGAATTTCTGGAACTGCCCTCAATGTTTCTGGTACTGTCTCCAGAGTGCTGGTATTTTCTAGAAAGTAAATCCATTGATCAGCGGCTGTTTCTAATTCTGCTAATCCCTTGCTAAATTTTGGCAGTTCGATAAATACTAATTCTATTTCTGTATCGGGACACTCAAACTGTTGCTCTTTTTCTTGAAAAACAAACTTTGACATAAATTCCGGCTGATTTTCAAACATTTCAAAGTCGGCAATTTTCAATGAAATTACTGTTTTTAGTCTTTCGTAGCGTTCTTTCCCTGTTAATTGCTGGCTGTAGCTTTTGGCAGCATTGTACAAAACTCTGTTTCCAAAGGAAGGCACGTTGATCAGTTGAATTTCAACTAGGGCGATTCTACCGCCGTTAATTGTGGCTTTGACATCTAGGTGTGTGTCTTGGGTTGCCAGAGTTGGAGGTTCTGGTTGGGAGTCTATTATTTCTAAGTCTTCGATGACCGGCTGGGCTTCATAAAGGATGGCGTTTAAAAAATTAATCAGGATATCTTTGCTGTCGCTGGAACCGAATATTTTTTTGAACGCAAAGTCGATTTTGGGATTGATAAATCTCATTCTTTCAAGTAATTAGTGGAATAACTAACATTAATTGGGAATTGGGAACTGGGAATGGGGAATTGGGAATTGGGGATTGGGAATTGGTGGTGTTTACTTTAATGTGCAACTCTCCAAATCTCCTACTTTCCCACTCTTTCCTCTTTATTCACCGAAGCCTTCCCTGATGCTTTTAGGAACGCTGATATCGCAGCGCATCGATGGATTGGGCTGTCAGAAATACTCCTAAAATGATGTAACTGGCAAACATAATTAAACTGCTGGTATCGAAAACTCCCTTGACAAGATTGGTGTAATTTGTTAAGAGCGACAAATGTCCTAATGCTGTGCCGAAGGGGCCACCGATACTGACGGCGACTGCATCGATCACCCAGAGAAATAATACTAGAGTGAAGGTGAGGATGGCGGATAAAATTGTGCTGTCGGTGAGGGAGGAAATAAACATTCCGAGGGACAATACTCCTGCTGCTAGTAAGATTAAGCCGGCGTGTCCTAGCAGAAGAACTCCGGGGGGTACGGGTGGGGTTGAGGAACTGAGGGCGATCGCCTCGCAGAACAGCAGGGGCAGCAACATTGTGGTATAAAATGTTAAAACTCCCAGGAGTTTGCCGGTAGCAACTGCCCAGTTTGTTAAGGGCGATGTGGCTAATAGTTCTAAGGTGCCACGTTTGCGTTCTTCTGCGTAAAGTCCCATTGAAAGTGCGGGTAGTACGAACAAGGAAAGGGAACCCATGATTCGCAGGAAGAGTTGCAGGAATTCGTAAGCAACGTCGATGGGAGGTTCGGTAATTCCCATTTGGTCTCGCTGGCCGATTTGGGGAATTAACCCGTCGGGGGCGAGGAGGATGGCTATTAAAAAGTAGCCGGTGATTAGCCAAAAGACTGCTGCGATGGCATAGGCTAATGGCGATGCAAAATAGCTTTGTAGTTCTTTGCGGTAAATGGCGATAATATTACTAATCATTACTAACCTTTAGGAATTGGGAAGGGGTAATTGGTCATTGGTAATTGGTTCATTCTGAGTCGCCTGTGGGTGGTTTTTCGCTGCCGTCGCTATCCTGTTTTTTTCTTTCTATTTGTCGCTTTTTGGTAGCAGGTGGCTGTTCTGGTCGAGAATCGCTACTCGGTTGTGGCTTTTTTTTAATTGGCCGATTTTTTACAACTGGTTCGGATTCTGGTTGAGAAGGTTGGCTCGACTTTGGTGTTTCTGAAACTTCGAGATTTTCGACAACCGGTTCTGGTTGAGAAGGTTGGTTCGACTTTGGTGTTTCTAAAACTTCGAGATTTTCGACAACCGGTTCTGGTTGAGAAGGTTGG
>NZ_JAUBSD010000053.1:0-45646 GCF_036704575.1 Microcoleus sp. K5-D4 | reverse complement strand
TTACGGATGGGGGCCAGAAACCGCGTTGTTTACCTAATCAGCGAAGTAAATTCCTAATAGTTAGAGTCGCTAGTGTTCCCATCAACATTAACTTTTTTACCCCAAGATTCGATTGGCTCGAAACCAGCGATAGCCGTAGGGTTCTAAGGGAATAGAGGGCGAGTCGGCACCGAGAGATTCATACAGGCGATCGCCAAATAAATCGAACAGAGGGGTGTATTCGTGAAATTTCAGCGTAGCGGTACAAGGTTTGTCGGCTAAATTGTGCACAGCAATCACCGTCCTGCCTTGCCAGTCGCAGCAGTGGGCTAACACGGAGGGAGAGTCGGTTTCGAGAATGTGCCACTTGCCCCTACCCCACTCAGGACATTGCTTGCGGATGCTAATTGCACGTTCCATCCAGTTAATTAATGAGGCAGGATCGCGCTGCGCTGCGACGACATTGACTTGTTTGTAACCGTATTCTCCGTGGGCGATCGCAGGTCTGGCAAGAGTATCAGTTGCAGCCGTCGAGAAGCCACCATTAGCTGCATCTGACCATTGCATCACGGTGCGAACGCTGTCTCGACCTTCCAGCGAAAGATCGTCGCCCATGCCAATTTCTTCCCCATAGCGCAGCATGGGTGTACCAGGCAGGGTGAAAAGCAAGCTGTAGACCAGTTCAATGCGGCGGCGATCGCCTCCCATCATCGGTGGTAAGCGACGACGAATCCCGCGCCCGAAAATTTGCATCGTTTCATCAGGGGCAAATGCTGCAAAAATTTCCTCTCGTTCCGATGAAGTAATGCGGTCTAGCGTCAGTTCATCATGGTGGCGCACAAAATTAAGCCACTGACAAATAGCAGGAATATCCGGTAAGGTTTTTAGTCCCTCGCGCAGCGCTGTGGATTCTTGACGCGCCAGGGCCAAAAACAGATGCTGGTTCAGCAAAAAGTTGAACAGGATGTGCATTCTGTCGCCCTTATCAAAGTAGATAGGAATTTGCTCGCGATCGACATTTGCTTCTGCCAGCAACACAGCATCACCCTGACGCGATGAGACAAACTCTCTCATTTCTTCCAAGAAACCTCGCAGGCTTTCGGGGTCTGCACCTTCGATGCCAATTCCTTTAATTAAAAAGGGAACAGCATCAATGCGAAATCCAGACACCCCCAGTTCTAACCAAAAACCCATAATTTTGCATATTTCTTCTCGTACCGCCGGATTGGCAATATTCAAATCTGGCTGTTCTTTATAGAAGTGATGCAAATAGTAAGCGTTTGCTTGTTCGTCATACTCCCAAATACTGTCCTCGGCATCGGGAAACACCAGCAATTCTGGATCAGTTTTGGGTGGATTTTCTGACCACACATAGTAATCGCGATACTTGGAGTTTTTATCGCTTTTGGCTGCCACAAACCAAGGATGCTGATTGGACGTATGATTTACTACCAGATCGATCAGCACGCGAATGCCTCGTTCCCTTGCTTGGTGCATGAACTCGACAAAATCTCCCAGGGTTCCCAGTCGCGGATCAATGTTGTAGTAATCCATCACGTCGTAACCATTGTCGCGGTTAGGGGAAGGATAAAACGGCAGCAACCACAAACAAGTAATTCCTAGCGCGGATAAATAGTCTAGGCGGTTGATAAGTCCCTGAAAGTCGCCTACACCATCGCCGTCCGAGTCCATGAAGGTTTCAACATCAAGGGAGTAGACAATTGCATTTTTATACCAGAGGTCTTTCATTGCAGTAAATTTCTTAATAGAGAAACGGTGTAGCATGGCTGTGTTCAGAAACCCGGCCACAGGGCTATTTAGGAAGCTGAATGCCACGGCTATAGCTCATCTTTCGGAATCTGATTCTAAGTCATATTTGTCCCAATTAAAAATATATCAATATAAAGGTAGATGAAATATCTATCAAGATAATAAATTACGTTTTTTAAATAAATAAAAAAATAACGGTTGATCAGGCTGACTACCATTACGAGGAGCGATCGTTACCAATTTCCGATTATATGTTCATCCAAATAGCCAACTTGTTTAGCTTGTAGCTGCACTGTCTTCGCTCTGTTTCGCCAAGACAGTGCAAAACCACAAACCTTAGTTAAATCGGTCAGCCTTTCTCACTCCTAACGACATAGGAGCTGTGTTTGCCTTTAGCGATCGCCCATGCTGCCAACTAATCTTCTACCCAATTGAGTAACCCAAGAGAAGTAACAGCTCCAAAAAAGTGAGCGCCAACCAGATTGACGTTTGCCATCGTCACAAAAATATCTAGGGAACGAATCACATTTTCTGGCGCATAAGCTGCCATCGCTTGGGGCTGACTAAGAGTTTTTGCTAGGACTACAGCAACTGTTTCTTCAGAAGCGACAAACGCGATTAATACCCCCACCAAACTAGAAATTAATCCAACTCGTAAGGTGTGAGTAATATGTTCTTTACTGGGATATACTTGGGAATTTTCGGCGTGCAAAAGTCGGCCTAAAAGGCGATAGCGAAAATCCCAAAAAATTCTAAAGCACAGCAATAACAGACCAACTATCGCTAAAAATATGCCGAACCCAATACCTGCATTATTATTGGTTTGATCGCTCATGTTGCGACCCAACATAGCAAATAATAAAACAATGCCGGAAACAGCACCAAAGAATAACTGTATCCAAAAGCTAAATCTACTAAACAAGCGAAAAGTTGCGACGAATTCGCTTTGGGTCAGCGGTTGCGACAAGGGTTCTGGTTGATTCAGTTGATTCATTATATACACCTTATTGCTGAATTGAGCATCAAAGCAAACGACGTAAGAAATAGGTTCTGCTTGTCTTCCTGTCGCAAGCGATCGCCTGGTGGTTAGCTATTAGAGTTTTCCTGAAAAGTCAGTTAACGGCAGGACAGGATGCCGGATGTTTGAGAACCGAATTCGGCAATTTCCGGTAAATAAAAGGTTGAACTCAACACGGACACTGCCGTTGTGGTTGATTTGATTCTCCTAAAATCCTCCCGGTTCTGAACAATCAACTTCTTGCGACAATGGGAATTTAGAGTCTTAAAAATCGACTTAGGCAAAACGTCTATTGTCTTTGTTCACCATTTCAAAATCTTGCTTCTACATACCATTTAATCAAACTAGCCCAACCTTGCCATCTGTCTGATGCCATAAGAAAATATCCACCTGATGGAAGATGATTGAGGAAAAATTTATGATACAGCTTTGAGTTAAGTGCGATCGATCGGACTATTGGCGATAGATGCTTGATTTCCAACTCCGGCACTGGGGCGCATCCATTCTTACAACGTCCATAAGCTAGTTAGGGCAGTTATTGCAGATTCCCAACTATTCATATGCGAGTTGGGTGCTATTGGTTGCAAGCAAGATTACCCGGACAAATTTTTGACCCCATTCCCAGTATTGACCATTTAACCCAACAAATTTAAACTATTTTTAGGTGAACCAATTCGCCTATTTATCTGTTGTATTCCTACTATCTAACCCTGATTACCCATAGCTTATTAGTTATATTTTTGACCATAGTTCTGGTAAATTCGATGCCATACCGCCACGCAAATATCAACCTTTTTATCGCTTTTTACCTCAGCGAGCGGATGAAATTATCTCAAAATGCGAAGAGGGTTTAATGGGTTGGTTGGCAGGCATTGCATAAAGCATGAGTTTTAGTGCTATAGCAATCCTTGCAGAATTCATAAATTTTTTACCCACCCCAACCCTCCTCTTAGTAAGGGGAGTTATTAAGAAATTCACCAATGATTTATGCTTGCTATATTACGAGCATTATTAATTTGTTTGCTTAGCAAGTGACACGGCTTTTTGTTAACGGGATTGTGGCATTTATATTCGCTTTCATTCCCTATATAGGCGAATTTTTAAGCGTAATTTCAGCACGGCTGCTTTTATTAGATTCGCCTTGGAAAGCAGGCGAGGTGTTGTTGCTATATTTCCTAATCAAACAATTTGCAGCAGGAAATTTTGTCAGCCCTATCCTTATAAAAAAGCAGGTATCTTGGCTTCCCAATTACCCCTGAAACTCTAGACAGTATTCAGATTATTCTTGGGTTTTGTGGGATTATTTTTAGCGCCCCCAATTCTAATTGTTATTAAAAATTTTGTTAAATAATTTTAAATCAAGGATATACTATACTGCTGGCAGACTGCTCCATCAGGGAAGCTATCTCATAGCCCATAAAGCTAGATTTGTCAAGGGTAATAAATAGGAAATTTATCAATCCATCCACCTCTGAAACTCCCGCTCAAGACAGATGAAAAAAATCTCTAAAGAAGGTAATTATTGAATTAATAAATAATACAAATTATTTGTTTAAAAAGTCAGTTAACAGGAAAGGAATTCACCATATGCCTAGACCAGCAGTCGTTAACAACTAAAGTATAAAAAATATGAAACGCCACAACTCACCCACCGACAGTATTAAAGACTCAATTGGACAGACAGCTTCTCATCCCTGGTTTGAGCGACTGGCAAGATTGGGATATGCTTCCAAAGGCTTAGTTTACTTTATTGTCGGTTTTCTAGCAGCACAAGCAGCCTTTAGTATGGGCGGCAGGACAACGGATACTAGCGGTGCATTATCAGAAATTGTTAACCAACCGTTCGGTAAATTTCTACTATTTCTGGTAACGATTGGCATTATTGGTTATGCCCTTTGGCGTATCGTTCAGACAATTCTCGACCCAGAACACCAAGGACAGAAAATGGATGCCAAGCGAATTGCCCAACGCATTGGCTACGCCTTAAGTGCTTTAGCTTACGCAGGTTTGGCTTTAACGGCTGTAAAACTGATAATGGGTTCGGGCCGTAGTAATAGCAATACAACCGAAGATTTGACAGCCCAAATTTTAGCGCAACCGTTTGGACAATGGCTGGTAGGATTGGCAGGATCAATTGTTATTGGTGTAGGCTTTTCTTATTTCTACGAAGCATATAAAGCCAAATTTCGCCGCCATTTCAAGCTAGATGAAATGAGCCAAACCGAGCAAAAGTGGGCGACAAGGTTGGGTCGATTTGGAATTGCTGCCCGTGGAATTGTTTTCGTTATAATTGGTTTTTTCTTAATTCAAGCAGCAAGGCTCTCGGATGCCAGTCAAACGAAGGGATTGGGCGAGGTGTTGGCAATTGTGGCACAACAGCCTTTTAGTCCAGTGATTTTGGCTTTAGTACCTTTGGGTTTAATTGCCTATGGCATCTACTCGGTAATTGAAGCTCGCTATAGGCGAATTTTACGCTCATAAGCTTAACCGTTATACAGAAAGTTATGAATTTTGAGTGCAAGATTATTTTGGGTGAATTCAAAACTTATCTAACTCAAAACTCAAAACTTTTACTAGGCGTCCTGATTCAATCACCTGCTTTTAAGTCTGGATATTTTAACTCAAAACTCAGGGCGGGTAAGGATGTACCGCCCCTAGTCAACTCAAAACTCCTAAAAACTTATGGCACAAATTGGTTATCACGCTTCCCACGAACAGTTTAAGCCCAGCCAACTGCTGAAATATGTCCAAATGGCAGAACAAGCTGGCTTTACCCATGCCCTTTCTTCCGATCACTTTCATCCTTGGAGTGAAGCGCAAGGACAAAGCGGTTTTGCTTGGTCTTGGTTGGGTGCAGCAATGCAAGCAACGCCGAGGCTTTCCTATCGAGTTGTTTGCGCTCCCGGACAGCGGTATCATCCGGCTATTATTGCCCAAGCTGCGGCAACTTTAGCAGAAATGTTTCCAAATCGTTTTTGGCTAACGGTTGGCAGCGGTCAAGCGTTGAACGAACATATTACTGGGGATAAGTGGCCTACTAAGAGCGATCGCAACACGCGCCTCAAAGAATGTGTCGATATTATCCGCGCTCTTTGGGCAGGAGAAACCGTCACCCATCGGGGTTTAGTGTGCGTAGAAGATGCAAAACTCTATACCCGCCCGGAAATTCTCCCATTAATTATCGGCGCCGCAGTTACCCCAGAAACCGCAGAATGGTTGGGCAGTTGGGCAGATGGATTAATTACTACTTCTCGCCCACCTGAAAAGTTAAAAAAAGTCGTCGATGCGTTTCGTCGCGGTGGCGGAGAAGGAAAACCAATGATTTTGAAAGTGCAGCTTTCCTATGACACTAATGCAGAGAAAGCACTACAAGGCGCTCATCATCAATGGCGTAATAACATCTTCCAAACTAAAATGCTGACAGAACTGATAACACCCGATCAATTTGAGGCCGCCGGGGAGTTTGTGCAACCAGAGGAGTTATATCAACACGTCCGCATCTCGGCAGACCAAGAGCAGCATATTGAGTGGTTGCAAAAAGATATGGAATTGGGGTTCGATCAACTAATTTTGCACAACGTTAACCGAGAACAAGAGCCGTTTATTGAGGTGTTTGGTGAAAAAGTAGTGCCCGCGCTGACAAAAAGTTGATGGGAAAATCAGTATGTAAATGCGATCGCTTTTAGGATTGATACTGCTTTAAAAATAAATTATTCCTTTTAGCAGGACTAGCAGGAAGGTATTTCGTAGCTTCCTCATTATTAAACAGTGGTTCGATGGGACCTTGATAAACCAAAGCTTGATGAATTAGCGCCGTAGCACTCCCCCGACTGAGCAACTCGGTTGGATTAAGAACTCTGGGATCTTGATAGTTGACCGGGATATTTGCTTTTGTCGCTGCTGCCACTTCATCAACCACATCTTTAGGAATTTTGTCGGCATCTTTATAATAGGCTTCTTGAATGGAGGTTCTGCCCAATAGCCCTGAGTACATCATTAAAGGCACTTGCATTGGGTATGTTCCTAATCTTTGATCGCTCAAAGGCTAGGCGGATTATGCCGCAAATTAGTCCGGTTCCACAGCGTGTTTAGGTCTAAATGTTCTATCAACTTATCCTGTAACAATACCTTTTTTAGCTAAAGATTTAATAAATGGACGCGCCCAGTAATTAGGCGGAACATCAGGAAATGGCTACTGAGCTTGGTGAGCTGCAACTGGCTCAGGCTTTACTAAAAACTGGTCGCATAGATGCTAAACCACAAAGCTAAAAGTGCTGCGCTTAATTAACGGTCAACACCAGGAATTAGACATGAGAAATCTCAGATTTTTGGGCAGTCTTAGTGAGCCTTTAGGTTCGTATTTGCGCTTCAACCCTCATGTGGTCGAAGACAGCGCAATTACAAACCCTTGTTCAATTCAGTCGCACTCTAACGCCCTTCCGTCTTCACGTCCAACTCTTCACGACGCAGTGTTTTCGTTGCCTCAACAATTTCCGTTTCAACTTCTTTCCTGATGTTAACTTCTTCGCGCACGAAAGCTTCTTTTTTGATATCAGCAGTTTCTTCGTAAACTTCCATACGCATCACCTTTTCCTGCTTGAAGGGAGTATCCCGAGTTACTGGCGCACCTGCCTTTTCTGGAGTTATACTCTCAATTACCACTCGCTCTTTTTCTGTGGGAATTGAAACCCGTGCCGTTTCGGTTTCAACTCGCTTGCCAATTGCTACCTCGCCAGTTTTGTGACGGCTTTTTTCTGCAACCAGTCGTTCTTCGTAGAGTCGGAATTTGTGATGTTCGCGCTCGTTCATCTGATACAATTGAGGCTCTTGTTCGTAAGTGTAGGTGTTGCGATCATAACCAGCAGCCCTAGCTTGGTTAGAGACAGAGCGCGGCATAGAAACTGGTGGAGATGCTTGTACAGGCAATGAGGTTTCTAAAGGCAATGATGCTTCTACAGGTGCAGACGCTTCTACAGTTAGAGTACGATAAACACCCCGAACTTGTTCTTCATAATCGTAATCCACCACCATTCCATCCTCATACCTGGGTAGTCTTTCTGCTTGGTCTTGACTGCTCAAACCCGTTGCGTAGATGCGCTCTGCATCAACATCCACTCGACAAAGAGCAACTGGAACTAATACCTTCTTGCCAAATATCCAGAAACCCGTGTCAACAACAAAATATCGGAAACGTCCTGTCTCATCAACTAGCGCGGTATCGATGGAGCCAATCTTCTCATCTGTATTTCCAGCATAGATATCCAGACCTTTGATATCTTCGCCATTAAAAGCAGCTTCGCGGTAGTTGGGATTAAAATCTTCAATTTTGTAAAGTAACATAGGAATCCTTCCCTTTCTATCTACATCAACTTATGCCCCCATTTTAGATATAACTCAAATTTGATGCTTCCTTCTTATGAAGTATTAAATGAAACAGAATAGTACGATGAGGATATTTATTTGATTTTTTTTCTGTCTCTGGATAGATGAATTGTCATTTTTTATCCATCTTCCCCCCCTCAAGTTTCACAATTTGAACTTTGAACAACTTTGCCTTGATTATGCTACTCCCTATGTTTAAATATCATTATAAATATATGATGCAATGCAATGCTGCCTCTTCAGCAAGCAATTTTCCATAACTGAGAACTAATGACTAATGACTAATAAAAACAAATTCCCCTGCCTAACCAGGGAACGAAAGATATTAAAAAAAGTAATGTTGTTTTAATAAATTGAATAGGCCAAAAAGCGGCGATAATTTAGTAGCAGCCCTTGTTGATTTGAGAGCGGACGCCGGGGCGGGCATTCCTGTGCAGGTGCCGCACCCGATCGCATTTTCCAGTCTCAAGAAAACAGTTGCATTCATATTTGAGTACCAGTTAAGCTTGGCTGCTGTTGCGAGTCTGGCTAGCCAGCTCCAACAGTTGCGCCCAGCGTTTTTGGACTTGTTTGGGAGTGCATTTGAGCGCCGTGGCGATCGCCTTGTCGCTTTCTTGATTCCGCTTCATTTCTAACAGTTGCTGCATTTCGGGCGCAAGTTGAGCGCGAAATGCTTCCCATTTCTCCGAAGTCATTCCCAGCTTTTGATCGACATCAGCACCCAGCCATTCGTGGACAAGTTTCCAATTTTGAGTGCGGGCAAATTTTTCGACGTGGTACTTAAACCGCTGTTGCAAGTAGTCGCGCTGGCGGGAAGACAAACCGAGCACGCGGTCAATTTCCGAAGCCGAAAGGTCTTGCAATTTTAAAGTTAAGTAATTCACGCATTCTGGCTGATTTTGCGATTCCAGATAGGCGATCAATTCCGAGACTACTCGATCGCGCAGCACAGCATCAGCCGGATCGACAGTTTCCGATACCATTTGCTCGCGCACTTGTTGCAGCGCCGGAGAGCGGCTGTACATTTCCGCTTCTTCTCCCTTGCCGGATTCTACAGCCATTTCAATGTCGATCGCAGTTTCGGGAGGTTGGCCCTTGGCAAATCCTTGAGCGCGCAACACGATCAGGCGTTGGCGGTTGCGGCCGGGTAAACCGATTTGGCGCTTCGCGTAGTGTTCGGTGAAAGCCATGTACTCAGCCAATTCTAGCTGCGTGCGGGGCTGGTAGGTGACATCGAGTTGGTGTTCGCGGCGGAAAGCTCGCAGAGATTCGATGTAAAAGCCTTGCAAAAAGTCTTCAATCATGTTGTAGCGAGCTTGGAAGTTCAAGTTCGAGCGGAAAGAAGCAACATGGCGGTAAATCATAGCCGCGAGGTGAGAATGCAGTTCGACGCGGCCTTGTTTGGAACCGAGGCGGTAGTATTGCAGGGTTTTTTGCAACCGATGCTCGGCCAAGGTGATTTGCCAAGCTTCAACTTCGCCGGAAATTTGGATGCGATCGCTTTTTTGGCAAATCCGTTCGACTTCCTTAGCAATCCGCATCGCCACTGCTTGAGCGCTGCGGCTGGAAGTTTTCATTTCCGCTTGCAATTCTTTGAGGGCGAAGTTAGCCAAAGCGAGGACATCGATGCTTGGAAGAGAATTGATTTCGGCGGTTTGTTCGCTGGATGCAGCCGGAATGCTGTTGATGTCAGAAGCGGTGTTGCAGTTGACGGTGTTGGTGGCAGTTTTGAGAGTCATGGCGTTTATCGGGTGGTAGGGCACAGCGGGTGTGCGAGGACATTTGTCAGAGAGTGAGGTGGCAGTTGCTGGCGGTTTCGCTTGCTGTGCTGATTCAACTCTCTATACATTGAATGTTACGGAAGTAGAGATAACCGCAGTGATGCCAGTGTTCCACTCTCTCATGCAACAGTTTTTGGCTGCTGAATCTGATTCTAAGCGCTGGCTGTGGAAGATTGATTTTATTGCCGTTAAAGCCTTACTGTACAAGCATTCTGAGCTGTTATTTGGGTGGGCGAGCGCGAGGAAAATTGAGGGTGCTGCCAGGCCGCTGAGTGGACAATCTAATAACTGGCTATTTGAGGCGGTTTTGACCGTTATAGATTGTGGAATCGAGACTCGGCAGAGTGTAGCTAACTGCAATGTATTCTGAAGCTACGGCACAGTAATTCGGAAACCCGGTTAATCTGGAAATTTGATCTTATCCAAGAAGGAAGAAGGAATAAGAAAGAAGCAAAGAGAGCTTTGTTGGCAAACAATTCACCCTGATTCTTTCTCTAATACCAAAGTCACCGGCCCGTCATTCTCGATCGAGACTTGCATCATCGCTCCAAACAAGCCTGTTTCGACTTTTAAGCCGCTCTGGCGCAACTTTTCGACAAATTTATCATAAAAAATTTCCGCTCTTCCAGGAGCCGCTGCTCTGTCAAAGGAAGGTCGCCGACCTTTGCGGCAGTCCCCGTAGAGCGTAAACTGACTCACAACCAGCAACTCGCCGCCGATGTCTTGTACGGACTTGTCCCAGCGCCCGGTATCCCCGGCAGAGTCGGGAAACAAACGCAGTTCCAGGCATTTGCGAGCCATCCAATCGAGTTCTTCTTCGGTGTCGGTGTCTGCAATACCTACAAGCAAGTTAAGCCCGCGGCCAATTTTGCCGACAATTTGACCTTCTATTTCGACTTGAGATGATTTTACTCGCTGGATGATGACTCGCATTGACTTGCTTTTTGGTAGCGTCTTAGGATTATTTGAACAGCAGCGCCATCGCCGTGTCGCGATGAAAATGAAATTGTCAGCCACTCACCACTAAATCTTAGATTAAGCGTGGGGGCTTCAAAGGCAAGTTTATAGTTGACCCGCCTGAGTCTTAAATGACACGGCAGGCTTAGGCTCGATCACTGGTTCAGGACACTGAGATTGGAGGGTTATGCGCGCACGGCTAATTTGTATGTCAACTAGACAGAAATGACCCAGCATTAAAATCAAACCCAAAAACAAGGCAGCGTAACCAATCAATTTGAGAAGGGCTAACAAACAATTAGCAAAAAAAAGAAAAATGTCATCTTGAATTTTTACCCAAAAACACCAAAAATTCCTTTTGAGTCGTAATAAAAAGAGCGAAATACAATCACGAATTCTTTTTAGCCGCCGATTGCTCATAGCCCGTCTTCTTGCAAGCTTGTTGTAATAGCTTAGCCGAAAACAAGGAACGTGAGACTATCACGGGAAACTCCCAGACCTCGTTGAGTTTGCCAACTATTGCGCTGCTTGTGGGAAGTAGGAGTGGTGAGAGGTGGTGGGAACAGCATAAAGGTGCAGAGATTACGTAAAACCAACGCAACTCTGCACCTTTGAAAGCACTGGCGATCGTGCTTTTGAGATCGGCGGACAGTATAAGTGTGCGGCTCTGTTTTTGTTAGCAACAATAAAATAGGTCGATCGCTCTTTTTATTCGAGGGCGCTCTTTTTCTTGGAGGGCACTCTTTTTCTTAGAGGGCGATCGCCCTTCATTGTCCCCATCCATCTCCAGTTCGCGATCGCGAAAACAATTAGACCGCGACGCTCTTTGGTTTAGGTGAAAAGAATATTTTACTGTTAGTTCTTCCCAAAACCTTTACCGCGACTGGTTGAAGGCATACAAAGACAGTTTTCGAGTTGCGATCGCAAAGTCTCGGTATCCAAACCCTGACCGATGAGAACAAGCTGGTTTTTGCGATCGCCTTTCCACTCATCATCGTCCATCGTAAATCGCTTGCCGCTCAAGTGAAAAATATGCCGTTTCGGACTTTCTTCAAACCACATAATCCCTTTCGCGCGAAACACATTTGTTGGCAGTTGTTTGTCTAAGAAATATTGAAATTTTCTCAGAGAAAACGGCTTGTCGCTTTGGAAAGAAATTGAGGTAAATCCGTCATTTTCTAAATGGTCGGAGTGGTCGTGATGGCTGTGGTCGTGATGGTCGTGATGGCTGTGGTCGTGATGGTCGTGATGGTCGTGATGGTCGTGATGGTCGTGATGGTCGTGATGGTCGTGATGGTCGTGACTGCTAGCAGTTTTTTCAGATTGGAAATATTTGTCCGATTCAAACAATCCGACGCTGAGGACTAGCGGCAGGGGAACTTGCGATTTTACTGTTCGCAAAATTCGAGCACCTTCTTTGACATCGCGAATCTTAACTTCTAACAAATCTAAATCTGCTTCTTCAACCAAATCTGTTTTGTTGAGGATAATTATATCGCCGTAAGCTATTTGACTGTAAGCTGCTTGAGAGTTGAACAAATCTAAGCTGTAGTTAGCTGCGTCTACTACTGTCACTATCGAATCGAGACGAGTTAGGTCGCGCAGTTCTGTGCCTAAAAAAGTCATCGCTACTGGCAGCGGGTCGGCGAGTCCGGTTGTTTCGACTACCAGATAATCGAGATTTTCTTGACGTTCCAGAACTTTGTAAACTGCATTAACTAAATCTTCATTAATTGTGCAGCAGATGCAGCCGTTGTTCAGCTCAACCATGTTGTCGTCGGTGGTGACAATCAGTTCGTTGTCGATGCCGATTTCGCCAAATTCATTTACCAAAACTGCTGTTTTCAAACCCTGCTGATTGGTCAGGATGTGGTTGAGCAGGGTTGTTTTGCCGCTGCCGAGAAATCCTGTAATGATTGTAACGGGCAATCCGTGTTTGGGAGCGTCCATCGCCAGTTCTGTCTCGGACTGAGTTGTAGATTGCATAGCTTGACTGTCAAATAATGTCGATCGCAATTTCTTTGTGGTTCTTATTGTATCTTAATTAGGACAAGGCCTCGTAAACCCAGTTTCTCGGAGAAATGTTGGGTTTGGTGGCATGGTATCTACGCATCAACCGGCAATCAGCCCGATAGTGCAAAATAAGTGCGCCGCTAATAATCGGCAATTGCTAACGCGGTCGATCGTACTTTTTTATTTTTTTTATAATTTTTTTGTTCAGAGTACCTGTGGCAGTTTGCCTGCAACCAGTTTTCCCGGTAAACTCAGCAGCGACAAATTTGGGACAGACTCAAGCTCAGTGCCATCGGCAAATCCCGCTAATCTATAGAACCCATTTGAGATCTTTTTACGCAGTGGCTAGTCTTCTAAGCATCAGTCTGATCAAGCAAAGCTTGAGTTTGGCATTTGAACGAGCGAGTGTGCCATCAAAGTTTTTGACGCCAGCTTTTGCATCTTTCCACCCAAGCGTTGGAACGTTCTCTTCCCCCATCTAGCCGCCGAGGGTACAAATTCAGATTGCCGTTTAGCGTACTTTTCGGCTTTTGATGGCGCGGCTGCGAGTTCAAATTTAATCTTAGCCATAATCTGAGGATAAATCTCCTCCAAGGCAAGAGTTGCGTTTCTCAGGGTGGTACCCGTTGTCTAACAATATGGTAGTTTTGGGAAGTTCGGCAGGTTTAGATTTGAAGTAATCGATGTTTTGGGAAAGAATTTCAATCAGCTTGCAGATCATCAGATAAGCTAGCTTTGGTACAGTGGGTAAAGAAGGGAAAGCCAAGTATATCGACAGCTAGATGTCTTTTGATGCTAAACGGTGCATCTGTAGAAACAAAACCCTTTAGACTCCTCACTAGCGTAGAAGGGTGTTTTTCTCCCATGAGTGAGTCAATCATTATTAGGGTTGTCCACAGCGGTTTTTTTTGACTTGTTAGCGCACCTTACTATGTAACTCGGTCATAATCAGATCAAGTACACAGTCCTCACACCAATTGGGGTAATGCCAGAAGACAGTAGAATATTGTGGTAGAGCTCTGGGAAAGTCTGACCAATTACAACCGTTCTTGAGTTGATAAAATATCCCCGAAAAGGATTTGCCGCGCAAGTCCACACCGGAGGTTTGGTTTTCTTCTTTTGGAACAGTAATGGCTCAATAATTTCCCACTCTTTGTCGCTGACATCGCTGGAATAACCCATTTTAAACCCCAATCTGATTAAATTTACCTCTTTTTGTCAATTTTACTCGATCGCCCCGGGAGCATCCCACTTTTGCAGCCAAGCTAGAAATTGGAGTTTGGAGGCTACAGACTGTCAGGCGCGAGGCTGCGAGGAAAGAGGAAGAAATAAGGAGCCATTGGAGGCAGGAGACAGGAGGAAAGAGGAAGAAGGAGCCAGAAGAAGTGTTTTTACAAATATGAGATGCTCCCCTCGCCCAAAAGATGTCAAGTTGATTCTATAAGCGGTAGTCTTCGATTGTAATGGGGTTGAGATATTTTTGGTGGAGTGTGTGCGATCGCCTTGAAATTTGAGCCAGAACGATCGCCCGATCTACTAAATACAACAGTCTGCTAACAGATCCGAGGTGATAACAGCATCCCTGCCACTCCACCAACCAACGCCACATCTAACTCAGGCATTGTTGCTCTCCGTGAAAAAGAGAAAGTGACTCGCAACTTGCTAATGCGACTGGTCGTTGGAGGTAGGAGATTAATTGTTAGCGTTGGTGTCGATTTCCGCTACCAAGTGGTGCAGGATTTGACGCTATAAAACTTGAACCGCAATGCTTTTTTAGAAGTCCAACCGAAGCCGATATTTTTCCTGTTTATTGCAGATAAAATCTGGTGCCTATAAACCAAGTTTGGGAACTCTCAGGCCTGTACCCTATCTTTACTGTTCTGAACGCTATGCTGTCGAAGTCCACAATTGGTGCTGCTAAAGGCTTTAGTAAGGTTCCCCTGCGAACCGGTCTGGTTGTTCCATTCATCCTGCAAATCTTCGCTGCCGTAGGATTAACAGGGTATCTGTCGCTGCGAAATGGACAAAAAGCAGTGAATGAGCTAGCGACTAACTTGCAAACAGAGGTGAGTAACCGTGTGGATCAGCACCTCGACAGCTATGCCGCTGCAACCCGCTATTTGACGCAAATCAACGGCGAGCAAATTGACCTGGGATTGCTGAACTTACAGGATGCCGATCGTCTGGCTCAATTCTTTGCAAAGCAGGTAAAAACCTACAAAGTTGGCTATATCCTGTACGGGTCTAAAACGGGGGACTTTATCGCCTCGGGATATTACCGCGAGTCAACCATTCCGAACCACGGCAATCCTGACATTAGCCTGGTGCTACCGAAGCGGTACGGCAATCCAGATTTGTACAACTACATTACAAATGACCAAAGCAAGCCAACTAAAATGTTTGAAATCACCAAAGCGTATCAGTTCCAGAAAGAAGGCTGGTACGCCAAAGGTGTCGAGACGGGCAAGCCAGGGTGGAGCGAGATCTATCAATGGGAGACTAATAACTACCCCTTGTCGATCGCCACGAGTCGCCCCATCTATGACAAGAATGGTCAGTTGATCGGCAGCGTGGGGGTCGAGCAACGCCTTTCGCAAATTAGTGACTTTTTACGTGAAATTAAGGTTAGTCAATCCAGCAAGGTATTCATTCTGGAGCGCAACGGATTAATCGTTGCCAGCTCTAGCGATGCGCCGGTGTTTTCAGTGACCAACGGCAAACCTCAGCGACTGCGGGGCTTTGAGAGTAAGGACGCCCTAATTCAAGCCACGTCCAAGTATCTCGGCGATCGCTTCGGCGATCTGAAAACCATTCAAACCATCCAGCGCGTAGACTTTGAGATCGAGGGTGAGCGGGAGTTTGTTCAAGTAACTCCCTGGCAGGACGAATGGGGATTGGACTGGCTCGTAGTCGTCGCCATGCCGGAATCAGATTTCATGGGACGAATTAATGCCAATACAGTCAACACGATTTGGCTGTGTTTAGGCGCATTAGGACTGGCAACCGTTTTGGGTATCTACACCTCGCGCTGGATTGCTCGACCCATTTTGCTGCTCAGTCACGCATCGGAAGCGATCGCCGAAGGAAAACTCGACCAAAACGTCGAAACCTCTGGCGTTAAAGAACTGGGTGTACTTGCTCAATCCTTTAACCGAATGGCGCAGCAATTGCGCGATTCCTTTACCGCCCTAGAGCAAACTAACCAGCAGCTTGAACAGCGAGTTGAAAAACGCACCGCCGAACTCAAGTATGCAAAGGAAGCTGCAGACAATGCCAACAAAGCAAAAAGCGAATTTCTCGCCAACATGAGCCACGAACTTCGCACTCCTCTCAACGGTATTTTGGGCTATGCTCAAATCCTCAACCGCAGCAGCGCATTGCCAGCTAAAGAACGTCATGGGGTAGAAATCATTCACCAGTGTGGTTCTCATTTGCTGACCCTGATTAACGATGTGTTGGACTTGTCCAAAATTGAAGCCGGCAAATTAGAACTCACACCTAAAGGGATTCACTTTCCCTCATTCCTCCAAGGTGTCGCTGAAATCTGCGGCATTCGTGCCGACCAAAAAGGCATTAACTTCGTTTACCAGCCCGATCCGCAGTTGCCTGAAGGGATTTTTGCCGATGAAAAACGGCTGCGTCAGGTGTTACTCAACTTGGTGGGAAATGCGATTAAATTCACCGACAAAGGTTGTGTCACGCTCAAGGTTGCCGTAGTTGAGAATCATCCCAATCCGTCCACTCACTCTTTCAAATTTCAAGTTGAGGATACGGGCGTAGGAATTGCGCCCGATCATTTGGATAAAATTTTTCAGGCTTTTGAACAAGTGGGCGATCGCCAGCGCCAAGTCGAGGGTACGGGTTTAGGACTCGCGATCAGCCAAAGGATTGTCCAACTTATGAACGGAAAAATCCAAGTTAAAAGCCAACCCGGAGTCGGTAGTGAGTTCTTTTTTGAGGTGGAAATGGCGATCGCCACCGATTGGGCCGAGCAAAACTCCCTCACAACTGGAAAACAAATTATTGGTTACGAAGGACAACGACGCAGCATTCTTGTTGTAGACGATCGTTGGGAAAACCGAGCCGTTCTCGTCAACTTGTTATATCCACTAGGATTCCAACTTACTGAGGCAGAAAATGGACAAGAAGGATTGGAAAAAATACGACAGTCTCAACCTGACTTAGTGATTACAGACTTGGCAATGCCAGTCATGGATGGCTTTGAACTGCTCAAACAGGTTCGCAGTGCAAATGAGTTGCAACACCAGAAGATCCTTGTCTCTTCTGCATCAGTATCACAAGCCTATCAACAGATGAGTTTAGATGCAGGGGGAAATGATTTCCTGGCCAAGCCAGTGGAAGTCAGTGAATTATTTAACCTCTTAGCCACTCATTTGGAATTAAAGTGGAAATATGAAATGACAGCCTCAAACGACTCTGGGCCATCCACTCTAACGACTGCATTAGATAAGCCTGAAGGGATGATTCCTTCGACTTTAGAGTTAAGGGCGTTACTACAACTGGCACAGCAAGGCAACTTAAAACGGCTACGAGAACACACAGAGCATCTTGCTCACTCTAACCCTCGCTACGCTGATTTTGCATCACAAATTCTTCCGCTTGCCAAGCAATTTAAAGACGAAGAAATTGAAGAGTTGCTACAACAACACCTCACAGAGAAAAAAGCCGATGTCTAGTCCTCAATTAATTCTGGTGGTGGATGATACCCCTGCAAACTTAGAAGTGGTTTGTGAAACCTTAAGTGATGCGGGGTATGAAGTAGCAACCGCAATCAACGGCGATCGCGCTCTTAAGCGAGTCCAAGTTTATCCTCCCGATCTGATCTTGCTCGATGTTCAAATGCCAGGAATTGACGGCTTTGAAACCTGCCAACGTCTGAAGGCAGATCCCAGGACAGCCAGCATTCCGATCATTTTTATGACCGCTGTCTCCGATGCCGATAGTAAGGAGAAAGGATTTGACTTGGGTGCTGTGGACTACATCACCAAACCCTTTCAAGAAAAGGAGATGCTAGCACGGGTAAAAACTCATTTGCAGCTACGGCAGTTAACGAAAAATCTCGAACAGCGTGTAGCTGAGCAAACGGCTGATTTAGAAGCAGCCTTCACACAACTGCAACAGTCTCAGTGTCACTTAGTCCACACCGAAAAGATGTCTGCTTTGGGCAATTTAGTGGCGGGTGTCGCGCACGAGATTAATAACCCACTTGGCTTTATTGCGGGCAATCTGAATCCCGCTCAGGACTATATTAAAGACCTCTTTAAACTGATCGCTCTCTACCAAAAAGAACTCCCTTATCCAAGTACCACGCTTCAGGCATTCGTGGAGGAAATAGACTTGGAATACTTACAAGAGGATCTACCCAAATTAATCGATTCGATGCAAGAAGGAGTCGATCGCATTCGCACAATCAGCACCAGTTTAAGAACCTTCTCGCGTTCGGATTGCGAACTCCCAATTACTTGCAATATCCACGACGGCATTGACAGCACGCTGTTGATTCTCAAGCATCGCCTCAAAGCCAACGAATGTCGCCCGGAAATTCAAGTCATCACAGACTATGGCGATCTGCCAGAGGTAGAATGCTTTGCCGGACAGTTGAATCAGGTATTTATGAATGTGCTGGCAAATGCGATCGATGCCCTTGAGGAATCAAATCAAGGGCGCAGTTTTGCTCAGATCAAAACCAAACCCAACCAGATTACTGTCAAAACCCAATTGTCGGAATCTCAGGTAGTGATCCGAATTCAGGATAATGGGATTGGGATGACGGATGCGGTGAAGCCAAAAATCTTTGAGCATCTGTTTACCACTAAAGGCGTGGGGCAAGGAACAGGCCTAGGATTGGCGATCGCTCATCAAATCGTAGTCCAGAAACACTCTGGAACTTTAGAAGTCAACTCAACTTTAGGTGAAGGTACAGAGTTTGTGATTTCAATTCCGCTGAAGGCGATCGCGGTAAAAGACATTCAGGCAAAGATTTGCGTTGACGCAGCATAACAAATCCTTGCAGCGGTGGCATAAAGATGATTGATAGTGCCCCTTCAAACCATCCAAACTATTGATATAGTAGTACGCGGTGCAAAAAACGGTAAACCATGACAGCCACAAATCTCGTCAATAAATTTGAGTACAAACCCCTATACAAGCCAAATCAATTAATTTGCGGAACGGGGCAAACAGCCATTGTCAGTGGCTGGACAGTAAAAAGTGCGATCGGCAAAAAATTACAACCCAACGAATTTGCTGTCATCGGACAACTATACTCTCCTACTCGCGGCATCAACTTCTTAATTAGAAACTTGCTGTGCAATCCCCACGTCCGCTTTTTAGTAATTCTCAACGCTACCAAAGAAGACCGTAACTCCGGTGCAGCAGCGTGCTTAATCGACTTTTTTCGCAACGGCTTTGAAGTCGGCAAAAGCGATACTGGTAGAGATTGCTGGTTAATTAAATCTTCAATATTTGGCTACATTGATATTGAAATATCAGCAGAAGCCTTAGAACTATTGCGTCATTCAATCGAATGGAAAGAAGCAATAAATATAGCAGAAACAGTAACTTTTGTAAAGTTTTTTTCCGAAAAAGCAGTGGTTGAACCTTGGGGAGAAACCGTAACTTTTCCATTAGTTGAAATCGTCCCGACTGTACTTCCCGGCCAGAAATACGGACACAGAATCGAAGGCAAAACTATCGCCGAAACATGGGTAAAAATCATCCACCGAATTAAGACCACCGGCACCTTACGGCCGACTGGTTACGACGGACAGTGGCAAGAATTAATCGACTTAATGGCAGTGATTACAGATGAACCTGCGGAGTTCTATTTTCCCGAACCGAATTACTTACCAATAGACCGTGATTTCCTCGAACAGTACAAACCGCAAATGCTGGAAGATGCCCCATATAGCGAAGGCATTAAATATACCTACGCACAGCGGATGCGGTCATGGTTTGGACGAGATCAAATTGAAGAAGTTATTGCCAAACTAATTAAGGAAATTGACGCAGCAAGTGCTGTAATTAGTCTGTGGGATGCGGGCGGAAATGTTAACAGAAGACCTGACGGTTCATCCGACCACCAGCACAGTGGCAGTCCTTGTTTAAATCACATTTGGGTGCGAGTTGTGGACGGTGAAATATCGCTAACCGCAACTCTCCGCAGTAACGATATGTTTGCGGCTTGGCCGGCAAATGCAATGGGTTTGCGGGCTTTGCAGCAGCACATTCGAGATGAAATTGCGAGGCGTTCCGATTATAATTTGACGATGGGCCCGTTGGTAACGCTGAGTCAATCTGCTCACTTGTATGACGATACCTTTGAAAATGCCGATCGACTCATTCAAACCCAATATGCTAAAATCTGCGAAGATCGAGACTTTTTCGATGCAGCAGGCAATTTTTTAGTTGAAGTAGCCGACAATCAAATAGTTGTCACGCAAACCACCCCGGGCAGCGGCGAAGTTGTCACCTGTTATTCTGGAAAAAACCCTCTCAAGTTAGTGCGAGAAATTTGTGCGGCTTCCCCTGCCATCCAACCCGAGCATATTGGTTATTTGGGAATAGAATTGCAAAAGGCGGCCGAGTGTCTGAAAACCAGCAACCAATACATTCAGGATAGAAAATGAATCTAGAAGAAGAAAGACCGAATTGGGACGAATACTTCTTAATGTTAGCAAAATTGGCCGCTACTCGATCGACTTGTCTGGCTTTTCCTGTAGGCGCGGTGATAACTAAAAACAGGCAAGTTTTAGCAACGGGTTACAACGGTTCGCCGTCAGGTTCGGCACACTGTACTACTCAAGGCTTCTGCTATCCTGGTTTGAGTAGTTGCGACGCCAGCAAAACTTTGCCCTCAAGGGCGGTTCACGCGGAAGCAAATGCGATCGCCAAAGCTGCTAAACACGGTATATCTACTGCTGGGGCTAGTATTTACGTCACTTTAGAACCCTGCATCTATTGTTTGAAATTAGTTATTGCGGCTGGAATTAGAGAAGTGTTTTACGAAACGACTTTTAACAGCGGAGAAAAAGCTGCTTTGAGAGATACTTTTATCAGTGAAGGTATTGTTGAGTTAAAACAAATTCAGCTATCTGAAGATACAGCAAAAAAGGCGGCTTTGTTTTTATTGCATCCTACATCTGTGTCCAAAAATTTAGTATAGGAGCAATCCTCCCCGTGGTTGTGGCAGCCACAGGAAATAACTGTGCTGTGTTCCTATAAATGATTTTTATTTTCTGGCAATTTACAGGGATACGGCACTGCCATGTCCTAAATCCCGCGTAATACAAATGATCTGTATTTTACGCTTTGTAAAGACACAGCACTGCCGTGTCCTTACAACAAATAGAGATGGCAATCAACCAAAAAACGGCATTAAAAATCGTGAATACCGTGTAGTTCAATCAATCAAACTCATTCACTGCTTGCAAATAGTCTATCGCCGCATCTATCCTCGAAGAATACTTAAAAGCAAACTGATCGAACCAATATCCCTCATCGGAATTTTTATCCAACTTTTTCAGCCAAACCTGAGCTTGCCTAACTTTCTGTCTGTGCGTTTGTACGTCCAACTGTGGTTCCGCGACTTTTTCTGCGGGTTGCGGTTGCAGTGAAGCGACTTCCTGAGCTTTATTTTGCGTTTCGTGCTCAGCCTTAAGCGGTTGCAGTGAAGCGACTTCCTGAGCTTTATTTTGCGATTCGTACTCAGCCTTAATTTGAGCTAAATCCTTATCCAAAGGACTAGCATACAAATTTATATCTGATGTTTTAAATGTTGCATTTGACGGCGTTTGTGCTTGCGCCGGCGCCTGACTTTTCAACTCAGCAATTTTCTGAGATGCTTGATACTCTGCCTTCAGTTCACCTAACAGGCGCTCGATCGATTCCATAACTTAAACCCCCTAAAAAATGCTGCTGGGCTAACTGGCCCCAATATAATCACGGAAACTTCGCCCGCCTCCTTAATCAGTTATTGCATTCAGCAATACCTCTGTCAGGGTCATTCCTTCAATATCATCCATCGTGACAGTATCAACGATATCGAATTTAGCCCCGGCGCTTTGCAGTTCGTCATCCAATATCTTGAGAAACTTAGTAGCTTCCGGCGCATTCCCTACTTGAATGAAAGAAATCGCCAACTCTTCATCTCGATCGAGCTTCCGGGAAGCCTCTATAATCGTTTTCATCACTTCTTTGCGATCGTCCGGTTCCCCGTCCGTCACCACTAATATTGTTTCCCCATTTAGCTTGGTCTTACCGGATGCTTTGCGCTGAAAATAACTGTTCAGAGCGTCTTGCAGAACAGCAGCTAAATTCGTAGTTCCCGAAGGTTCGTTTTCTTGGAAAATTTGCACTACTTTAGCTGATGTTACGTTGTCGTAGCGCTTGAAGCGACCGGAAAACACATAAACTGTTATGCCATCAGGATCAAGTTCTTCGCATTTATTCGCCAATGCGATCGTCGATTCTTGCATGAGCGCCCACCGACTTTTACCGCCCATCTGGTCTTTTGTGTACATACTGCCGCTTTTGTCAATAATGATGGTATAATCGCGGTTCTGAAGCATAAGATTTTTCCTGTTAATTAAGTTTTTCCCCAAAATATCAAAACCAGCGAGCAGAAGCTGTTGAGCTTTAGTTGCTCGCTGGTTTTTTTAGTAGATTTGCGATCTAAAATAGCAGAATTTAAGCTGCAACTAAAGCATCTTTAAGTGGCTTCCAGCTAAAAGCTCGATCGCCCCCCATCTCCACTGCTATTTTAACTCGTGGTTCTAACGTCGGCAAAACAGTCAAATACTCAATCTCCTGACTCGACAAAATTTGCCCTTCAATAATCCACAGCACCAATCCTTTTGCTTTCGGTGGCAAATTGTCTAATTGAGTTTTCAACATCGGCGGCACGTAGTATGTATAACCAACCGCCCCTTCGTTGCCAGTAGTTTTCTTGCCCAAATGCGGCGGTCGTACCCCGTGAACCCCCGTTAAATACATCGCCAAATCGCCCAAACCCCGCGCCGAAATCGTGTACCCACCGTAGCCCGCTGCCCTCAGCCGGCGGAGGTAGCGCCCCTCAAATCCTCCCTCTAAAGGAACGTACAGGGCCAGCGACCCCGACTTTTCCAAATCCCGAATCAGATCAGATCCCGTCGTAATCAGTCCCATAAATTTGTGTTTCCTGCTGTATCAAAATTTGGTCGATCGCTGCTTGCGAGCTGGAAATATTATAAATCCTAAAGTTGAGGCGAAAAATTATCATCGCGCCCTTGACAAACGGCAAACACTTCATGTACTATTGTGAATTGTCGCCGTAAAGGATACTGAGTGGTTTGCTGCTCAAGTCCTGGCACAAACAAGCAAGACCGAGACAAAACTCGGAGATAGAGTCGGTAAAAAGCCGCGAATCTCAACCCTTGCAAGACTTCCACAAGCTCGCTCCCAAATTTAAAACTCAAATTTTAAACACCGAGGAAGGCTGTTGGTTGATAACAGTTAATTGCAGGAACACTGAAATAAATGTTTCTGCACAAGAGCAAGCGGATTGACGTAAATTTCGCAATCCGAAACCTCTTGCGTAAATAAAAGGAAGAAAATCCGTGTCTGTAGGCATTCTTGGCACTAAACTAGGCATGACTCAAGTGTTTGACGCCGAAGGGAGAGCCATCCCCGTCACCGTCATACAAGCAGGGCCTTGTACAGTAACTCAAATCAAAACAAAACAAACTGACGGCTACGGTGCCGTTCAAGTTGGATACAACGAAGTCAAACCAAAGGCTCTCAACAAGCCAGAACTAGGACACCTTGCCAAGTCGGGGGCGAATCCACTGCGCCACTTGCAGGAATACCGATTGGAAGACACCAGTTCATTTGAATTAGGTCAACAACTAAAAGCAGATACTTTTACACCGGGACAAATAGTAGATGTCATCGGTACCAGCATCGGTAAAGGTTTTGCAGGTTTTCAAAAGCGCCACAACTTTAAACGAGGCCCCATGTCTCACGGTTCCAAGAACCACCGCGAGCCTGGATCGATCGGGCCTGGAACTACTCCCGGTCGCGTTTATCCTGGGAAAAGAATGGCGGGACGTATGGGCAACGTTCAAGTCACCGTCCGCAAACTAACAATTGTCCGGGTGGATACAGAGCAGAATTTGCTGCTAATTAAGGGAGCAGTTCCCGGCAAAGCTGGCGCCTTAGTCAATGTTGTGCCTGAGAAAAAAGTAGGACGTTAGTCAGTAGTCATTAGTCAGTAGTCAGCAGTCAGTAGATAGTGGTTGGCCGTTAGTAGCAAGCAATAACTAAGAACTAAAAGCTGAAAACTAAGAGCTGAAAACTAAGACCTGAGAACAGACAACAGACGACAGACAACAGACGACAGACAACTAACAACAGACAACTAACAACAGACAAAGGACAAAAGATATGGTTAATTGTGTAGTGCGAAATTGGCAAGGCGAAGAAGTTGGGGAAACAACTTTAGAACTGCGCGTAGCCAAAGAAGAAAATGCGTCTCACATCGTTCACAGAGCATTGACGCGGCAACTGAATAACGCCCGTCAAGGAAATGCTTGCACCAAAACTCGATCGGAAGTCAGAGGCGGTGGCCGCAAACCCTGGCGTCAAAAAGGCACGGGTCGAGCCAGAGCAGGTTCTATCCGTTCTCCGCTGTGGCGGGGCGGCGGTGTCATCTTCGGGCCAAAACCGAGAGACTTTGAAGTCAAAATGAACAAAAAGGAACGCCGTCTCGCTTTGCGGACAGCATTCCAAAGTCGCACCGAAGACATCATTGTGGTTGAAGAATTTGCAGAGCAATTTCCGAGACCGAAAAGCAAAGAATTGCTGAGTGCGATCGCCCGCTGGGGTATTGAACCCGATACAAAAGTTCTGTTAATCTTGCCAGAACCGCAACCAAACGTCTACTTATCAGGACGCAACATCGAATTAGTAAACGTCATCTTGGCAACCTCCCTGAATGTTTACGACGTTCTCGCGGCTGACAAAATTATCGTCACATCTACAGCCATAGCTAAAATTCAGGAGATTTACGGTGAGTAAAATCGACCCCCGCGACTACGCAGATTTGATCCAGCGTCCGATTCTCACCGAGAAAGCTACCCGAATGATGGAATTAAATCAATTCACATTCGACGTAGCCCCCAAAGCGACCAAGCCTCAAATCAAAGCTGCAATCGAAGAACTATTTAAGGTCAAAGTCATCGGCGTCAACACCCAAAACCCGCCGCGCAAAAAGCGTCGAGTTGGCAAATTCGTCGGCTTTAAACCTTGTTACAAGCGAGCAACCGTAACTCTGACCGACGGAGACTCGATCCGCAAACTTTTATTCCCAGAAGTTTAGCCAATTTTGGATTTTAGATTTTAGATTTTAGATTGCGGTTAACTGGTGAAAATACCAAACCCAGAAAGTTACCAAGTTAACTGATAATCCCAAATCTAAAATCCAAAACCGCCAAGTCCTTGCATCCCAAATCTAAAATCTAAAATCTAAAATCGATTATGGGCATCCGTTCTTACCGACCTTATACGTCCAGCACCCGAGAACAAACCGTCTCGGACTTTGCTGAAATTACCAAATCAGAACCAGAAAAGTCTCTAACCAGTAATAAGCACACCAAACAAGGCCGCAACAACCGAGGCGTCATCACCTGTCGCCACCGGGGAGGCGGTCACAAACGGCTTTATAGAGACATCGACTTCCGCCGCGACAAACACAGCATTCCCGCTACTGTCAAGGCGATCGAATATGACCCCAATCGCAACGCCCGCATCGCCCTCCTGTTCTACAAAGACGGCGAAAAACGGTACATCCTGCACCCGCTTAACTTAAACGTCGGTACAGTAATTGTCTCAGGTCCAGACGCGCCGATCGAGATCGGTAACGCCCTCCCCCTGAAGAACATTCCCCTCGGTACCAGCATCCACAACGTCGAGCTAGTACCTGGAAAAGGCGGACAAATCGTTCGCTCCGCCGGCTCCAGCGCTCAGCTAATGGCAAAAGAAGGTAGCTACGTTACCCTCAAACTGCCATCCGGCGAACAGCGCAAAGTCCGCGCCGACTGCTATGCCACTATCGGTCAAGTCGGCAACACAGACGCCAGAAACATCAGCCTCGGCAAAGCAGGTCGCACCCGCTGGAAAGGTCGCAGACCCACCGTTCGCGGTAGTGTCATGAACCCGGTAGACCACCCGCACGGCGGTGGCGAAGGCAGAGCTCCCATCGGACGTCCGGGGCCTGTCACTCCTTGGGGTAAACCAGCATTGGGTGCAAAAACTCGACGCAAAAACAAGCGCAGCGACGCTTTAATCGTCCGCCGCCGCCGCAAATCTTCCAAGCGCGGTAAGGGCGGTAGACAAAGCTAGTCATCAGTCAGCAGTCTTCAGTGCTTAGTTATTAACTGCTAACTAATGACTGAGGACTGATGACCAATGACTGCTGAATCATGCCTAATGACTCCTGAATTACTAAAAAAATCATGTCTCGATCGCTAAAAAAAGGCCCCTTTGTCGCAGATGCTCTGATGACAAAAATCGAAAAACTCAACGCCGCCGGCCAAAAACAAGTAATTAAAACTTGGTCGCGATCTTCCACAATCCTGCCCCAAATGGTAGGTCACACGATCGCCGTTCACAACGGCAGACAGCACGTACCAGTCTACCTCACCGACCAAATGGTAGGTCACAAACTCGGAGAATTTTCCCCCACTCGCACCTTTAGAGGTCACGCGAAAAGTGGTGATAAAAAGGCAAAAAGATAGCCGAATTAGGTGACAGGTAATAGGTAGTCGGATCAACTTTTTCCCAATTACCAATTACCTTTTTCCCAATTACCAATTACCAATTACCCAAATCGAAATGGTTATAGATACCACATCCGAAATTAAGGCGATCGCCCGTTACATCCGGACATCCCCCTTCAAAGTGCGCCGAGTCCTCGACCAAATTCGCGGCAAAAGCTACCAAGAAGCGCTGATTTTACTCGAATTCATGCCCTACCGCGCCTGCGAACCAATCGTCAAAGTTTTGCGATCGGCAGTAGCCAACGCCGAACACAACGCAGGATTGGATAAATCCAAGCTGGTAGTTTCTCAAGCATACGCAGACCAAGGCCCAGTCCTCAAACGCTTTAGACCCCGCGCTCAAGGTCGCGCCTACCAAATCCGCAAGCCAACCTGTCACATTACCGTAGTAGTAGCTCCGCTCGTAGAAAACTAAACCAGGGAAAAACGTAATAGGTAATAAACAGCTTAAAGTTGAAAAAATGGGTAATCACCAATTACCAATTACCAATTACCAATTACCAATTACCAATTAACTCATCAACTATTATGGGCCAAAAAATACATCCAATTGGTTTTCGCCTCGGCATTACCCAAGAGCACCGCTCTCGCTGGTTTGCCGATCCCAAAAACTATCCAGAACTCTTGCAAGAAGACTATAAAATTCGCAAGTACGTTCGTAAAACCCTCAGCAATGCTGGCATTTCATCGGTCAAAATTGAGCGGAAAGCTGATCAAATCGACCTAGAAGTGTTCACCGCCAGACCAGGCGTTGTCGTAGGCCGCGGCGGAGCAGGCATCGAAACCTTGCGCGTCGGTTTGCAGCAGCAACTCGGTAGCAACCGCCAAATCCGCATCAACGTCGTCGAAGTCCAGCGAGTAGACGCCGATGCCACACTGATCGCGGAATACATTGCTCAGCAACTAGAACGGCGCGTATCTTTCCGCCGAGTCGTCCGCCAAGCGATCACCCGCGCCCAAAAAGTCGGCATCCAAGGCATCAAAATTCAAGTCAGTGGACGCCTCAACGGTGCAGAAATTGCCCGTACGGAATGGACCCGGGAAGGAAGAGTCCCCTTGCACACGCTGCGGGCAGACATCGACTACTCCTACTGCACTGCTCAAACCATCTACGGTATTCTGGGCATTAAAGTTTGGGTTTTCAAAGGTGAAATTATTCCCGGACAGGAACAAGAGGCTGCACCAAATGCAGCAGTGCCCCGCACCAAACAAAAGCGCCGCCGCCAGAACTTTGAAGATCGATCGAACGAAGGCTAGCTAATTGTTAACTGTTAGTTGTCATTTGTTAAGTGTGAGTTGTTCCAAACCAATTAGCAATTAGCAATCACCAATTAGCAATTACCAATTACCAATTACCCAACTCCCAAAGCCATGTTAAGCCCTAAAAGAACGAAATTCCGCAAACAACAGCGCGGGCGAATGAGCGGTATTGCCACCCGCGGCAATACAGTTAGCTTTGGCGACTTCGCGCTCCAAGCCGTCGAACCCGCCTGGATCACTTCCCGCCAAATAGAAGCCGGACGCCGCGCCATGACCCGCTATATCCGCCGGGGTGGCAAAATCTGGATTCGCATTTTTCCCGACAAACCAGTCACCGAGCGCGCAGCAGAAACCCGGATGGGTTCTGGTAAAGGCTCACCAGAGTTTTGGGTGGCCGTGGTCAAACCGGGCCGGGTAATGTTTGAAATTGGCGGAGTAAGTGAAGAAACTGCCCGCGAAGCAATGCGTTTGGCATCTTTCAAGTTACCAATTAAAACCAAGTTCATCACTCGCGAAGAAGGCCAGTCATAGCGAAGAGCGAAGGTAGAATTAGGTCTGTATTAATCAGCATTTTAAACGGCTACAGCATTTTAAAATCTGGCTTTCATAACTTTTCTTTCCTTCGACCTTCAGCCTAAGAGACAATTAGGTCTTCTGTCATACCGCTCGCTAACGAGAAAGCACACAATTATGTCTTTGACCAAGATTAAAGAAGCTAGAGAATTAAGCGATGCTGCAGTAGCAGAGCAAATTTTAGCCGTCAAGCGCCAATTAATGGAATTGCGGCTCCAGCAAGCTACCGGCCGCATGGAAAAGCCTCACCTGTTCAAGCACGCCAAACACCGGCTAGCTCAATTGATGACAGTTGAACGCGAGCGCCAAATCGTTGCTGAGAAAGAAGCGGCAGAAAAATCAGCCGCAGCTCAAGAAGCCGCAGGTTCGGCTCCCAGCCCAGAAGTCAGCCAAGAGTGAGCAGCAACCTAGCCTCGGCTCGCACAGTAGCTAAAAACAAGTCAATTGCACAACAAAAATAGGTAGGTATGGCAATTAAAGAACGAGTTGGCGTAGTAGTCAGCGACAAGATGGATAAAACCGTCGTGGTAGCAATCGAAAACCGCTCCTCCCACACCAAATACGGCAAAATCGTAGTCCGCACCAAGCGCTACAAAGCTCATGACGAAGAAAATCAGTGCAAATCTGGCGATCGCGTCCGCATCACGGAAACTCGCCCACTGAGCAAAACCAAACGTTGGACGGTTGCTGAGATTTTCGGGACAAAAAACGGCTAACAGTTAATTGCGATCTCGCGCTCGCCCGATCGGTACTTGATTAATCAATTAGTCGTCAACAGTCAACAGTTAACAGTCAACAGTTAACAGTCAACAGTTAACAGTCAACAATCACCATGATTCAACCCCAGACATACCTCAATGTCGCCGACAATAGCGGAGCCCGCAAACTGATGTGCATCCGCGTATTGGGAGGCGGCAACCGTCGCTACGGCGGAGTCGGCGATGTCATCATTGCCGTCGTCAAAGACGCCATCCCCAATATGGCGGTCAAAAAATCAGATGTTGTTCGGGCTGTCATTGTCAGAACCCGCAAAGGTCTGCGTCGCGACAGTGGCATGAGCATTCGTTTTGACGATAACGCCGCCGTTATTATCAACGTAGACGGCAACCCCAAAGGCACTCGCGTCTTCGGCCCCGTTGCCCGCGAATTGCGCGACAAAAACTTTACTAAAATCGTTTCCTTAGCCCCGGAGGTACTTTAAAATGTACGGAAAAAAGGGTAAACCAACTAGCGAGCCGCAGCGCTACAGAATGCACGTCAAAGCGGGCGACACCGTGCAAATAATTACTGGCAAAGAGAAAGGAAAAGTCGGAGAAATCTTAAAGACATATCCTAAAGTCAGCAAAGTAATTGTTAAAGGTGTAAACATCAGAACAAAGCACGTCAAGCCCCAGCAAGAGGGAGAGTCCGGGAAAATACTCACATTTGAGGCTCCCATTCACAGCTCAAATGTCATGCACTATTCCGAAAAAGAAAAAATAGCTAGCCGCGTTTGCTATACATTTAGCGAAGACGGTCGGAAACTGCGACAGCTCAAAAAAACTGGAGAAATCATCGATCAATAGTGATTTGTTATTAGTCATCGGTCATTAGTCCGCCTTCTGACAAGTGACTTTTCAACTCATAACTAACAGCTAACATCGGTGGGACGGACAATCGACAAATTCCCTGACCAAGCCCAGGGACAGTTAACGAAACACAAAAACTATGCCGGACAAACTCAAAGTTCTTTATCAAGGAAAAATCGTTCCCACACTGATGGATCAGTTTAAATATACTAATATCCATCAGGTTCCCAAACTCGTCAAAGTCACAGTGAACCGCGGTTTGGGAGAAGCATCTCAAAACGCTAAGGCACTGGATTCGTCGATCAACGAAATTGGCATCATCACCGGTCAAAAACCAGTGGTGACGCGGGCGAAAAAAGCGATCGCAGGCTTCAAAATCCGCAAAGGAGTACCCGTCGGCGTTATGGTGACGCTGCGCGGCGATCGGATGTACGATTTTCTCGATCGGCTGATCAACCTCGCACTCCCCCGAATCCGCGACTTCCGCGGCATCAGCCCCAAAAGCTTCGACGGACGCGGCAACTACAGCTTGGGTCTGAGAGAACAGCTAATTTTTCCAGAAATAGAATATGACCGCATCGATCAAATTCGAGGCATGGACATTTCAATTATCACCACAGCAAACACTGACGAAGAAGGACGCGCCTTGCTTAAAGAAATGGGAATGCCGTTCCGGGACAACTAAGCACTAGAGTAAGAAGCAAAAGATGGCAGCTAACGATACCATAGCAGATATGTTGACGCGCATTCGCAATTCTTGCATGGCGCGCCACCAAACAACGCAAATTCCAGCTACAAAAATGACCCGCAGCATCGCCCAAGTCCTCAAAAGTGAAGGCTTCATCGGCGAATTTGAAGAAGCAGAAGCAGAAGGGGTCAAGCGACATTTAGTGCTTTCTCTAAAGTACAAAGGTAAAACTCGCAAGCCCATTATCACGGCACTTAAGCGAGTCAGCAAACCAGGACTGCGCGTTTACTCGAACCGTAAAGAATTGCCCAGAGTGTTAGGCGGAATTGGCATAGCCATTATTTCCACCTCCAGCGGCATTATGACGGATAGAGAAGCTCGACGCCAAGGTTTGGGCGGTGAAGTGCTTTGTTATGTTTGGTAGTCATTAGTCATTAGTCATTAGTCACTGGTCGTTGGCAACCGACTCAAAAATCAATCACTAAGGACTAATAACTAAGCACTAATAATCAAGGACTAATAACTAAAAACAAAGGACAAAAAACTATGTCGCGAATTGGCAAGCGTCCGATTAGCATCCCCACGAAAGTCACCGTCACCCTAGACGGTCAAAAAGTAGCCGTCAAAGGCCCTAAAGGTGAACTTTCCCGAGTTATCCCAGCCGAAATCCTCATGGGAATTGAAGGCGAGACTTTACTCGTTACTCGCCGAGACGAATCTCGCGTCGCCAGACAACTGCACGGCTTGTGCCGCACCCTAGTCGCAAACATGGTCGAAGGTGTATCTCAAGGTTTTCAGCGGCGTCTCGAAATTATCGGCACAGGTTATCGGGCACAGGTTCAAGGACGGAACCTGATTTTAAACGTCGGTTACAGCAAACCCGTTGAAATGCCTCCTCCAGAAGGCATCACAATGGCAGTTGAAGGCAACACAAACGTCATTGTCTCCGGCATTGACAAAGAACTCGTAGGCAATACAGCAGCCCGCATCCGCGCAGTGCGTCCGCCCGAAGTCTACAAAGGCAAAGGCATTCGCTACAGCGGCGAAGTCGTCCGGCGCAAAGCTGGTAAAACAGGCAAAACAGGTAAGAAGTAACAATGAAGCTTACTCGCAAAGAATCAGTCCAGCGCAGACACCGCCGTGTTCGGCGCAAGGTGTTCGGCACCGCCGAACGTCCCAGACTAGCGGTATTTCGTTCAGAGCAGCACATCTACGCTCAAGTAATCGACGACACCGCCCAGCACACTTTGGCCGCCGCGTCAACCCTCGATCCCGAATTGAAGTCAACTCTCAGTTCTGGCGGCAACTGCTCCGCGAGCGTGCAAGTCGGTCAGTTGATTGCCAAACGCTGTTCCAGCGCTGGCATAGTCAAAGTCGTATTTGATCGGGGGGGCAACCTCTATCACGGTCGTGTCAAAGCCCTCGCAGAAGCAGCTCGCGAAGCGGGGTTAGACTTCTAGAGGGGGTAATGGGTAGCGGGTAATGAGTAATTAAAAAGTAAAAAGTCAAAAGTTGAAAGTTAAAAGGCAAAATCCAGATTTCTTCTATTTTTACTTTTTACTCAAACAATTACCACTTGCCGATCGCCTTTCACCAATTACTAATTCCCACAGGACAAAACTATGGCAGAACAAAAAGAACAGCGCAACAAGAAAAAAAGCAGCAGCAACAACAAAGGGCGCGAAAAAGAATCCGAATGGCAAGAACGGGTTGTTCAGATTCGGCGCGTTACCAAAGTAGTCAAAGGTGGTAAAAAACTCAGCTTCCGCGCCATAGTCATTATCGGCAACGAACGCGGTCAAGTTGGAGTAGGAGTCGGCAAAGCTAGCGACGTAATCGGTGCCGTTAAAAAAGGCGTCGCTGACGGCAAAAAGCACCTAATTGAAGTCCCCCTCACCAAATCTAACTCCATCCCTCACCCCATCAACGGTGACGGCGGCGGAGCTAAAGTGATGATGCGGCCGGCCGCTCCGGGAACCGGGGTAATTGCAGGGGGAGCAGTGCGAACTGTTCTCGAACTAGCAGGAGTCCGCAACATCTTAGCCAAACAGCTAGGTTCTGGAAATCCCTTAAACAACGCCCGAGCCGCAGTCAATGCCCTCTCCACCCTCCGCACCTTGTCCGAAGTTGCTCAAGAGCGCGGAATTCCAGTAGAAAATCTCTACGGTTAGGGCACGCGAGAATGGGAAACTGTAAGTTTTGAGTGTTAAGTGCTTGCGGTGAAAATAAAAAAATCCGCAACTTAAAACTCACGCACTCAAAACTACTGCGTACCCCCTCTCTACATACCAATTACCAATTACCAATTACTAAAACTATGAGATTGCAAGACGCCCGACCCAAAGCAGGCTCCCAAAAGCGCCCCCGACGCTTGGGCAGAGGTATTTCTGCCGGTCAAGGCGCGAGCTCCGGCAAAGGGATGCGCGGTCAAAAATCTAGAGCCGGTAGCGGCACTAGACCCGGTTTTGAAGGAGGTCAAAATCCTCTCTACCGCCGTCTCCCCAAGTTGAAAAGCTTCCCTCTAGTGAACCGGAAAGAGTACACTACCATTAATGTAAGTAAATTAGCATCGCTGCCAGCAAACACCGAAGTTACTCTCACCTCTTTGATCCAAGCAAAAATTGTCACCACAGACGACGGGCCGCTGAAAATCTTAGGAGATGGTGAACTGAATGTACCTTTGCAAGTGCGCGCCTCGGCTTTTACCGCAGGTGCTCGCACCAAAATTGAAGCTGCAGGCGGAAGTTGTGAATTAGTTGCGTGAAGATTTGAGGTTTGAGAGTCTGTCCAAATCTCAAATCCTCAAGCTTGCTATCAGAAAATGATTTAGTCGAAAATCCCAAATCTAAAATCCAAAATCGTAACTATGGACGTTAGTAGAGAGAAAGCGCCAACTGCACAAGAGACGTTCATGCAGATGGCTCAAGCTGCTGGTTTACGAGGCCGCATCCTCGTAACCGTTGGCTTACTGATTTTAGTACGCCTGGGTGTCCACTTGCCAGTCCCCGGCATCGATCGAGTCGCCTTTGCCCAAAACGTCCAAAATAGCCCTTTAATTGGCTTTCTGGACTTGTTCTCAGGAGGCGGCTTGTCAGCGTTGGGGATTTTCGCGTTGGGGATTTTGCCCTACATTAATGCTTCAATTATTGTGCAACTTCTAACTGCGGCTCTGCCAAGCTTAGAAGACTTGCAGAAAAATGAAGGAGAAGCGGGGCGACGCAAAATTTCTCAAATTACTCGCTACGTTTCTTTGGGCTGGGCAATTCTGCAAAGTATTGGCATTGCGATTTGGGTCAGCCCTTTTGCTCAGTCTCCATCGCCTTTATTCATAGCACAAACTGCTTTGGCTCTGACAGCCGGCTCAATGTTTGTGATGTGGATATCGGAAGTGGTGACGGAACGAGGTATCGGGAACGGAGCGTCGCTGCTGATTTTTATCAATATTGTGTCGGTATTGCCGCGCTCTTTGGGACAAACTTTTGAATTGGCTCAAAGTGGGGACACGCAAGTTGTCGGCCGCGTAGTCGTTCTGCTGCTGGTCTTTTTGGTAACGATTGTCGGGATTGTTTTTGTTCAGGAAGGTACTCGCCGCATTCCGATTATTTCGGCCCGTCGCCAAGTCGGCCGCAAAGTTTATCGGGAGAGCCGGAGTTATCTGCCCCTGCGCTTGAATCAAGGCGGAGTGATGCCGATTATTTTTGCATCTTCGGTGTTGATTGTGCCTTCTTTCCTCGCTCAGTCTCTCAATAACCCGTTTTTGGTTCAAGTTGCTAATGTTTTGAGTCCGAACGGCCCTGCCCCTTGGGCTTACGCGCTGTTTTATCTAACTTTGATTCTGTTCTTCAGCTATTTCTACGCTTCGTTGATTGTCAACCCCGTAGATATGTCTCAGAACTTGAAGAAAATGGGCGCTAGCATTCCTGGAATTCGTCCGGGTCAGAAAACGAGTGATTATGTGGAGAAGGTTTTGAACCGTTTGACTTTCTTGGGAGCGATTTTTCTAGGTCTGGTGGCTATTGTACCAACTGCTGTAGAAAGCGCGATCGGTGTGCAAACTTTTAGAGGTTTTGGCGCAACTTCCCTACTGATTTTAGTAGGTGTGGCGATCGAAACTGCTAAGCAAATTCAAACTTACGTCATCTCCCAGCGATATGAAGGAATGGTGAAGTAATCGTAATGCAATTTATTTTCATGGGACCTCCTGGGGCGGGAAAGGGAACTCAGGCTCAGATATTAGCCGCTCTCTGGAAAATACCCCACATTTCTACGGGCGAAATCCTGCGCGCCTGTGTGGTGGCGAAAACTGCCTTGGGCCTAAAGGCGCAATCTTACATGGATAGGGGTGAGTTGGTTCCCGACCAATTGCTGATGGATATCGTGCAGGAACGCTTGAATGAACCGGACGCGAATGCGGGCTGGATTCTCGACGGCTTTCCCCGCACTGTCGCCCAGGCAACTTTTTTAGACAAACTGCTGCACAAGCTTAGCGGTGCCGAGGAGAGTACATCGAACCCCAAATGTGGTCTCAAAGCTGTTAATCTCGACGTGCCTGACGACATTTTGGTGTCTCGCCTGCTGTCGCGGGGCCGGCAGGATGACAATGAGGAGACGATCCGCCGTCGGTTGCAAGTTTATCGCGAGCAAACTGAGCCTTTGATTGATTTTTACAGCGGCCGTCAACAGTTAGTTGCGGTTGATGGCGATCGAGCAATGGAATTAGTCACTGCTGAACTGCAGCAAGCTCTCTCTGGCGACTCTTGAACCCTCGCAATACAGCTTGTTACTCACTAGCTTTTGCTAAGATATGTTAACTAGGAGCTTTTTGTGCTATCAGGTTTTGTAAGGGTTGCGAGAGACCGGATTGAACTCCATACTAATTGCCACAACTTTACTCAAGTAAAGCTAAAACAAGCGGTTGGTTCAGTATTAAAGTCGATCGAGTCGCCCTAATTATTGCCCCCCGCTCCCGTTTGACTCCTACCAGTAAATAGGTTTGGAGGCCAACGCCGGGACACTCCTAGTTAATCAAATGTAGAGTTGAGGTAAATACCAAATTGTCTAAGCAAGATTTAATTGAAATGGAAGGGACAGTGACGGAATCCCTGCCCAATGCGATGTTTCGCGTTGACCTAGATAATGGGTTTAACGTGCTGGCTCACATTTCCGGCAAGATCCGCCGCAACTACATCAAAATTCTGCCTGGCGATCGCGTCAAAGTCGAATTGACTCCCTATGACTTGACCAAAGGCAGGATTACTTATCGCCTTCGGAAAAAATAGGCTTAGATAAAACTTTCTAAAAACGAATTCTAAGTTTAATTTAGAGAGAATTTGGTAAAAAGCTTCAAATTTATGCTATAATGCTACGTTTGTAGTGTTGCCGAGAAGGGCGTCAACAACCTACCGGTGTACCGGGTTAAGTCATTGTTACACCGTAAAAGTATCGCTCGCCAACACTCTGGCGCAGGCTAACTTTACCCAGCAATGGGAGTGGGTGCAAGCGGGCTCCTTCATGAAACAACCCGCACTTTATACAATTTAATCGAGGAGAGGTCTACACCTTGCCCAGCCTCTCCTCCCACCGCTCTACGGGCAGTCCCAGCGTGCCTGTTCTCCGCTAGAGCGGGGTTCTCCAGGCAGGAAGAAAGATGAAAGTTCGAGCATCTGTCAAAAAAATTTGTGAGAAATGTCGCGTCATCCGCCGTCGCGGTCGAGTGATGGTGATATGCACTAACCCGAAACACAAACAGCGCCAAGGTTAGAAAAAACGAAGATTGGGCACTGCACGCAGGTGCATCCTAATTGAACATTGTAGCCAAACAGGAAAACTAGGGAGACAAAAAGTGTGGCACGGATTGCCGGGGTAGACCTTCCACGCGATAAGCGCGTCGAAATAGGTCTGACATACATTTACGGAATAGGCTTGTCGCGGGCCCAAAAAATTATCGCTGCAACAGGCGTCAATCCTGACACTCGCGTCAAGGATTTAACAGAGGCCGACGTGACAGCTCTGCGGGCTCATGTAGAAACCACATACCAAATCGAAGGAGACCTCCGGCGCTGGGAGTCAATGAACATCAAGCGCCTGATGGACATCGGAACTTATCGCGGTCGGCGTCACCGTTTGGGTCTGCCGGTGCGGGGACAACGAACCCGTACCAACGCCAGAACCCGTCGTGGCGTCCGCCGAACAGTTGCGGGCAAGAAAAAGGCACCTTCCAAGAAGTAACATCTTTTTTGGAAAAATACGCTGGGGGCTGCTGGCTCCTAGCGCTTCTGGACATTAGTTGAGAGAAACGTTAAAGAGACTAATATGGCGCGACCACAAACAGGCAAGAAATCTGGTGCAAAAAAGCAGAAACGGAATGTACCCAATGGGGTAGGCTACATCCAGTCTACCTTTAACAACACGATTGTAACTATTACCGACCTCAACGGTGAAGTGATATCCTGGGCATCGGCAGGTTCCAGCGGTTTTAAAGGAGCTAAAAAGGGAACTCCCTTTGCCGCTCAAACAGCAGCAGAAAGTGCTGCCCGCAGAGCCAACGACCAAGGAATGCGCCAAATAGAAGTAATGGTGAGCGGGCCCGGAGCAGGTAGAGAAACTGCAATCCGGGCGCTGCAAGGGGCGGGACTGGAAATCACCCTGATTAGAGATGTTACCCCAATTCCTCACAACGGCTGTCGCCCTCCCAAGCGGCGTAGAGTCTAAAACGATTTGAGATTTTAGATTTTAGATTTTGGATAATGGCTAACTGCTTAAAGTCAAAAACTAATGGTTCTAACTGTTGCCCCGTCCATCCAAAATCCGAAATCCGTTCAGGGGTATGCTCTGCAATCTAAAATCCAAAATCAAAAATCCAAAGTGGAAAAGGGAGGTCACTCCGTGGCGCAGTTTCAAATTGAATGTATAGAGTCTAACACTGACAAAGACCGCAGTCAGTACGGAAAATTTGTCCTGGAACCGCTCGATCGCGGTCAAGGAACAACTGTTGGGAATGCGCTTCGGCGAGTTCTGCTGTCAAATTTGGAAGGAACGGCAGTAACTTCAGTCCGAATCGCGGGCGTCAATCACGAGTTTGCCACGATCGAAGGGGTACGTGAGGATGTTCTAGAAATTCTCCTGAACATGAAAGAGGTGGTCCTCAAAACTCATTCTCAGCAGCCGCAAATCGGCAGGTTGCGGATTGAGGGGCCGGTCACAGTTACGGCCGATAGATTCGATTTGCCCTCAGAGGTGGAATTGATCGATCGCTCCCAGTACATTGCAACTCTCTCGCCCGGCTCAGTTCTGGAAATGGAATTCAGAATTGAAAAAGGCATCGGATACCGAGCAGTAGACCGCAGTCGCGATGATGGGTCGGCTTTGGATTTTCTCCAAATTGACGCTATCTTTATGCCGATTCGCAGAGTCAACTACAGCGTTGAAGATGCTAGGGTAGGCGGCACGGTCGAGAAAGACCGGCTGATTATGGAAATCTGGACTGATGGCAGCGTGACGCCTCAAGAAGCTTTGAGTCAATCTGCCCACATCCTGGTAGATTTATTTGCACCTCTCAAAGACATCACCCAAGATTCTCTCAAACCAGAGTATCCAGGTGAAGCCGATCCTACCAGCCAAATTCCGATCGAAGAATTGCAGTTGTCCGTCCGGGCTTACAACTGTCTCAAGCGGGCTCAGATCAACTCAGTCGCAGACTTATTGGATTATACCCAAGAAGACTTGCTCGAGATCAAGAACTTCGGGCAGAAGTCTGCCGAAGAAGTGATTGAAGCTTTACAAAAACGCTTGGGCATTACCTTGCCACAGGAAAAATCAGCTAAAAGTTAATCAACGGGTAACGGGTAAAAAAGTTCTGAATTTTAAGTAGGTGAGTTTTTAAGTTAAAGAAATCACCGCTCAAAACTCGCGGACTATCCCGGCACCCAATTACCAATTACCAATTACCAACTGCTATGCGTCACCGCTGTCGCGTTCCCCAACTCAACAAACCGGCTGACCAGCGCCGCGCCCTGCTGCGCTCGCTGACCACCGAATTAATCCGCCACGGTAAAATTACTACCACTCTCGCCCGCGCCAAAGCGCTGCGCCCAGAGGCGGACAGAATGATTACCCTGGCAAAAGATGGCTCATTGGCCGCTCGCCGGCAAGCTATGGGCTTTATCTACGACAAACAGTTAGTACACGCCTTGTTTGAAGCAGCCCAAGAACGGTACGGCTCGCGCAACGGCGGCTACACCCGCGTCGTGCGAACTGTCCCCCGTCAAGGAGACAATTCCGAAATGGCGATCGTTGAACTGGTTTAATTCCATTTTGGGTTGGAGATTTGTGATTTATGACTGACAATCGAAAATCCCCAATCGAAAATCCCCAATCGATACAGCGCGTTGCTTTGGTGATCCAATACCTCGGCACTAACTTTCACGGTTGGCAGCGACAGCCGAACCAGCGTACAGTACAAGAAGAAATTGAAACAGCAATATCGACTGTTCTGGAACGCCCGGTAACGCTGCACGCTGCTGGGAGAACCGATGCGGGAGTTCACGCTGCTGCTCAAGTAGCGCATTTTGATGCCCACGGCCCAATTCCGGCTCACCGCTGGGCAAGCGTTCTCAACTCTCGACTGGCAAAAGATATTTTAATTCGAGCTTCGGCAAAGGTGGAACCTACCTGGCACGCTCGGTTCTCAGCCAGTTGGCGGCGCTATCGCTACACCCTTTATACAGACCCGACCCCTAATTTGTTTGTGCGTCCTTTTGCTTGGCACTGCTACCGGGCCCCTGTGGATGAATCTTTAATTCAGACAGCTTTGACACCGCTAATCGGGCGGCATCACCTGGCTGCTTTCCACCGCGCGGGTTCTGCCCGACCCCATTCCTGGGTGGACGTGCAAGCGGCCGAGTGTCAGCGTTCTGGGCCTCTTATCTATATTGAGGTTCAGGCGAGCGGGTTTCTGTACGGGATGATGCGGCTGCTGGTGGGGTTGCTGGTGCAGGTGGGTCGCGGGGAAAGACCGATCGACAATTTCACAGATATCTGGGTCAACGAACGCCGAGAAATGGTAAAATATGCCGCTCCCGCTCAAGGTTTGTGCCTGCTGCGGGTTGGCTATTCAGAATTTCCCTTTCCCCCAGATGTCTGGTACGACACTCAGCCAAAATTAGTCATTAGTCATTAGTTATTAGTTATTAGTCATTAGTCATTAGTCATTAGTCATTAGTTATTAGTCATTAGGTAACTACTAATAAAAAACTAAGGACAACTAACAATTAAAAACTGACAACTGACAACTGACAACTGACAACTGACAACTGACAACTAACAACTAACAACAGTTAATAGACAACTAACAACTAACAATGAACAAAACTTACGTCCCTACTCAAGACTCCCTAGAGCACAAGTGGTACGTGGTCGATGCCGCCGACCAGCGGCTGGGCCGTCTGGCAACTGAAGTTGCCATGTACCTCCGGGGGAAACACAAACCGACTTACACTCCTTCTATGGATACCGGCGACTTCGTAATAGTCATCAATGCGGACAAAATCGCTGTTACTGGCAAAAAACGCACCCAGAAAATCTACCGCCGCCATTCTGGAAGACCGGGCGGCATGAAAACAGAAACTTTTGCCAAATTGCAAGCACGTTTGCCCGAAAGAATTGTCGAAGAAGCTATTCGGGGAATGCTACCTCACACTTCTCTGGGCAGACAACTGTTTACTAAACTGAAGGTGTACGCTGGCCCCAACCACCCGCACCAAGCTCAAAAACCAGAAGAATTAATTGTTCACACGATTCCGGGAGGAAATGAGTAATGCAAGCAACAGATACATCCGGTCGCGCTGTGTACTGGGGTACCGGACGCCGCAAGCGTTCCGTAGCGCGGGTGCGCTTGGTTCCCGGCACTGGCATACTGACTGTCAATGGTAAAGAGGGGGATTTGTACCTGCAATTCAACCCTACTTATTTGGCTCTCGCTAAGGCCCCTCTGGAAACTTTGGGTCTGGAAAATGAGTACGATATTTTAGTAAAAGTCGAAGGCGGTGGCTTGACAGGTCAGGCTGACTCGATTCGCTTGGGTGTCGCTAGAGCACTTTGTCAATTAGACCCGGACAACCGCAAGCCTCTGAAGACTGAGGGCTATTTGACTCGCGACCCGCGGGCCAAAGAACGGAAAAAGTACGGTTTGCGGAAAGCTCGCAAAGCTCCTCAATACTCGAAGCGGTAATCGAAGGAAGAAGGAAGAAGGAACCAGGAAAAGGCAAAAATTATCTATCCAGATTTTACCTGCCTTTTTTTTGAAGTTTATTTCCGATTCCTGATTCCTGGTTCCAACAGATATAAGGCAAAATTGGTGCTGTTGTTGGTATACAAGTCCTGCGGCAGCTAAAATGGTTGTAAAGTCAAAAATTAGAGAGTAAAAACAATGGCAAAAGATGGCATTCACCCTGAGTGGTATCCCGAATCTCAGGTTTATTGCAACGGGGAACTTGTGATGACGGTGGGTTCAACTAGACCAAAGCTTCAAGTTGATGTCTGGTCGGGAAATCATCCTTTTTATACTGGCACTCAGAAGATTATTGATACTGAAGGTCGTGTGGAGCGCTTTATGCGGAAATACGGCATGAGCGAGGTAGAAATGCCGAAGGCAGATGCTTCCTCTGGACCGCTGAAAATGGAAGATCCGAAAGCAGATGCTTCTAAGGCTGCTGGTAAAGGCAAAAAGAAGAAGTAGCCGGATTGTCATTTGTCCGCAGTTTGTTGAGAGTAGTTCTTTCTACTGGCAACTTACCGCCCTCGGATTTTAGATTTTAGATTGAAGACTTGCTACGGCTGGCAGTAGAGTTCGATCGACATTCTATCCTAACTGCTGTTGAGTTCTAAAATCTAAAATCTAAAATCTAAAATCTAAAATCGATCCGCCCTCGGATTGGAGAGTTTAGATTGAAGACTTGCTATGCAGGCAGTTGAGTTCGATCGAGATTCTATCCCAACTGTTCTTCAAATCTAAAATCTAAAATCTAAAATCTAAAATCTAAAATCGATTGACAAAGGACAACTGACAATGGCTGAATCTTATTTGCTGGATAAATTGAAGTCGGTAGAGCAAACTTTTAATGAGTTGACTCGCCGCATGGCTGACCCGGATGTCGCTAGGGACAATCAAGAGTTTCAACGGGTAGCGAAAGCTCGATCGTCCTTGGAGGAAGTGGTCGATACTTTTGCTCTGTGGAAAACCACTCAGGAAGATTTGGTGGGCGCGCGACAGGTTCTCAAGGAAGCCGCGGGCGATCGAGATATGCAAGAAATGGCTGCGCTGGAAGTTCAGGAACTTGAGGCGAAGCTGGAGAGTTTAGAAAGTCGTTTGAAGGTTTTGCTGCTCCCCCGCGACCCGAACGATGACAAGAATATTATGCTGGAAATTCGGGCGGGTACTGGTGGAGATGAGGCTAGTATTTGGGCTGGAGATTTGCTGCGGCTGTATTCCCGTTACGCTCAAACTCAAGGCTGGCAGGTGAAGTTGGTGAGCGAGTCGCTGGCGGAAATGGGCGGGTTTAAAGAAGTGATTCTGGAAGTTACAGGCGACAGCGTTTACAGCAAGCTGAAGTTTGAGGCTGGGGTACACCGGGTGCAGCGGGTGCCTGTGACTGAGGCTGGCGGCCGGGTGCATACTTCGACGGCGACGGTGGCTGTGATGCCAGAGGTTGATGATGTGGAGATTCACATCGATCCGAAGGATATTGAGATGAGTACGGCTCGATCGGGCGGCGCTGGCGGTCAAAACGTGAACAAGGTGGAAACTGCTGCGGATTTGTTTCACAAGCCGACGGGAATTCGGATTTTCTGTACTGAGGAGCGCAGTCAGTTGCAGAATAAGGAGCGGGCGATGCAGATTTTGCGGGCTAAGCTCTACGAGATGAAGTTGCGGGAGCAGCAGGATGAGGTGAAGTCGCGGCGTTTGGCTCAGGTTGGTACTGGTTCGCGATCGGAGAAGATTCGCACTTACAACTATAAGGACAATCGGGCTACCGACCACCGTTTGGGGGAAAATTTCTCGCTCAATAGTGTTTTGGAAGGGGATATTGAGGGGATTATTCAAACTTGCATTTCTCAGGATCAGCAGGAACGTTTGGCTGAGTTGGCTGCTTCTACTAATTGATGGAGTGATGGGGGGCTAAGCGCATTGTTTGCTCAGCCTCAGTCCCCTTGTTACGCGGGAGATATGGTTGAGTAGGGCTTCCCAAATTGCGTCGGCGCTTTGGACGGGATATTTGAAATGTTCGAGGTCGTATTGTACAAGGACTTCTAGGGCTGCTAGGATTTGCTGGTTTCGACAACTGGCAATTGCTGCGATCGCCTCTTGTTGCCATCGGGCAAATAGTCTGTAGCTGAAAAAGGAGCTGCATTTTTGTCCTTTCTTGTTCAGGTAAAGGACTATTACTTGATGTTGTTTGGTGTAGACTTTTACTAGGCGATTGACGGGCATTCTCAGAGCTTCGGCAGCTTCTATTTTGGAGATTTGCCAGCATTTGGGTTTGAGCCAACCGGAGGCTGTAAGGCTCTGGCGTGTATGGCTGGGCTTGTGAGTTTTTTGAGTGCGTCTCTTGGTCATTTTCAGGGGGCGACAAGCGCCCCCGAACTGTTACAGGCAAAACTTTTCGCGCGATCAAGCCGCCTCAAAAATTTCTGCTTATTGACAAAATAATCTCTTGAGGGAAAAGAATACTCAGTTGTGATAAAAAAGAAGGGTCCTGCTAATACCACAAGACCCAAACCAATAATATGTTGCCCTTATTCTATCACTCGATACTTGAAAAATATCTGACACCAGCACAATTACTTACCCTTCAAATGCTAGTCTGGTTGTTACAGTCTCAAAAACAAGTTAGGGTAGTGCTAAACAAGTAATGATGCATTATAATGATGGATAAAATACCAGATAGCACCGATATGGTTGGCTAATGACTTTGAAAAGGACAAGGTTTTGCGTACTAAGCGAGAAACCCGCTGGCGTAAGGTATTGTTGAATCGTTCAATATAACTGGTCTTACCCGTTTCTTTGCCCACGGCTTGATGGCGCTTTTTCGGTAGCACTGCTCCATAGGCTGCCCAGAAATCGGTGTGAGCAACCGCACAGCAGGCGGTAAACCGGAGGCAAGGAATTCCACAATTGACGGGCTGCTGCTTCGTCCCTTGCCCCAATATAAACACCGACAATTTCACGAGTATTGGAGTCTAGAGCTAACCAGACCCATTGCTTGTGGCGTTTGTCAGCCACAAATGACCATAACTCATCACATTGAATCGTTAGCCTCCCCTTTTTTTTTGCGTCACCTGCACACTTCGAGGGATCATGGCATATTTCTGGTTGACGTATGTTTGGAGCCATTGTTCAGAAACCTGTGCTGCACGAGCAATTCCAGCCTGGGAAATGCGTTCTAGGAGTAATCGATCAATCAGTTCCCCTGTAGCTTGAGCAATCACTTTTTTAGTCGGTTGTTCGACAAACTGTCGTCGGCAGTTATGGCATTTGAACCGTTGTTTACCGTTGTGGATATGACCATTTTTTACGGTTTGAGAAGACGCACAAATGGGGCAGGGTGGCATGATATAGCAATCCTAAATGAATTGTGAAAAGGCATCAAATCTTTTCAAGTTAGGAAAATTGAAAAGATTATATTTAGCAAACAATTGAAATAAAAGATTAACGTATCGGCTCAATAAGTAGGGGTAGCAGAGAAAAAAAAGTAAGCAGAGTGCACAAACTGTCATAAAATAAGACACATGACGCCAAAGATTATTTCACCAGACAAGTCATCCTCCCATATCCTGCAAACCATCGACCCCCCAGGGATTGCAGACGAATCCATGCGTCATACAGTAGAGCTTTTACTGAACCTCATAGAACAATTACAATTAAAAGTCAAAGACTTGGAGTCAGAGAATCAACGGTTAAAAGATGAAAACAACCGATTGAAGGGAGAGCAAGGAAAACCAGACATCAAAGCCAAGTCCAAAGGATTCAAAAGCCAGCACTCTTCAGAGAAAGAACGAAAAACGCCAAAAAAGCACAGCAAAGGCAGTAAGAACGCCACAAGTAAAATAGATCGAGAAGAAATACTAGAATATCCTTGCATACCAACTACCAGCAGACGCAGAATTTAAAGGATACGAACAAGTAATCATCCAAGATATCAGCTTAGCAACCGACAACATATTATTTCGCAAACAGAAATATTACTCACCCTCAGTGGGAAAAACTTATGTAGCAGAATTACCAAGGGGCTACGAAGGAGAATTTGGACCTGGAATCAAAGCCTTAATCATCAGTTTGTACTATGGGGGTAATATGACCCAAGGCAAACTACTAGATTTTTTAGCCGATTTAGGTATTTCCATCTGGGCCGGTTATTTATCCAACCTATTAATCAAAAACCAATGCCTTTTTGAAACCGAGAAACAAGAAGTTTATAATTCAGGACTAGCGAGTAGTCCTTGGCAACACTTCGACCAAACTGGCGCGCGTGTAGGTGGAGTCAACCATACCACCAATATCATCTGCAACCCTTTATATACAGTCTACTTCACAACAGCTAATAAAGATAGATTGACGGTAATCAAAGGATTACAGCCCGGACGAGAACTAAAATTTATTCTGAATCCACTGACATTCTCACTAATTGGGGACTTCAAAATCCCGACTAAATGGCAGAATGCTCTCCAGCTATTACCCCAAGGAACTGTGTTGAGTGATGCACAGTTTAATCACCTACTCAATAAGTATGTACCCAAACTGGGCGAGCAACAAGTTACCCGGATTA
>NZ_JAUBSD010000052.1:0-45703 GCF_036704575.1 Microcoleus sp. K5-D4 | reverse complement strand
TACAATCTCAGTTAAAAGGAAGCCGCAAGAGTTCACCTCGCATTCAGCGTTTAACTCGCTGTCGAAACCAAAAAGTCGATAATTACTTGCATCACGCAAGTCGATTGATAGTAGATATTTTAGCTGCCAAACAAATAGGGACGCTAGTAGTTGGCAAGAATGCACAATGGAAAACCGAGATTGGCTTGGGAAAGCAAACAAATCAAAACTTTGTCAGTATTCCTCACGCTCAACTGATTGAAATGTTGGAATACAAGGCTCGATTGGTTGGGATTAAGGTGATCGTGCAAGAGGAATCTTACACCTCTATCTCAAGTTTCCTGAATCTAGATCCGATTCCTGTGTATGGGCATACTGGCGCTGATGATGTCGTATTTAGTGGTAAGCGAATCAAAAGAGGTTTGTACAAGACATCAGTTGCTCAATTAATTAATTCCGATATTAATGCTTCTTACAACATCCTGAGAAAAGCAATCCCAAATGCGTTTAGCAATGGGATAGAGAGCTGCGTAGTTCAGCCGAGGCGGGTCAATCCGCTCAAAGTAAAAGTGAAGGGGGAGGGACTTAACGCCTCCCATGTCATGCAATAAATGACTATACTTTTACTAGCTATGATATCTATCCCTGAGTGTACTGACTTTGATGCTAATTTTGGCTGCGAACCGACGATCAATTGCTGCTGGGGCAAACTGTACGTTAGCACTGAGATATTGCACGCTCATCAATTAGCCTTTATGAACAGGCAAGATGTGAGTTACCAGGAGCGAAGGGTTTAGGGCGATCGACCCCGCAGGCCCGAACAAATAGCTTTAACATTAAGAAACAATAGCAGGTGCTTGAGAAAAGAATGAGTCAGGACATGGAGCGGGAATTTGCCAGCCGCGACGAATTAATAGCCTACGTGCGTCAACAGTTCCCCGAAGCCGCCGCCCGGGACAGCAGCGTACCCCCGATCCTAGGCGGGCGCAAAGCAGCCGAGACAGCCCTGCAACAAATTGACCCCGGCAAGTACGCCTCAACCCGCAATTTCCTCAACGGTGCGGTAACGCGGTTGTCGCCCTATTTGCGCTACGGCGTTTTGAGTCTTGCCGAAGTCCGGGATGCCGTCCTGGAGAAGGTGCGGCATCCAGAAGAGGCAGTGAAACTTGTCAACGAGTTGGGTTGGCGGGATTATTGGCAGCGACTGTACGTCGAATTGGGCAACGGGATTTGGCAAGACCGGGAACCCTACAAAACTGGTTACACTGCTAAAGATTACAGCGAAACTCTGCCACAGGATGTCGTCGAGGGCACGACGGGTTTGGTTTGCATCGACAGTTTCAGTCGCCAGTTGCGAGAAACTGGTTATTTGCACAATCACCAGCGGATGTGGACTGCCGCTTATCTCGTACACTGGCGTCGCGTGCGCTGGCAAGCCGGAGCTCGCTGGTTTTTGCAACATTTGCTAGATGGAGATCCGGCGAGCAATAATCTTTCTTGGCAGTGGGTAGCAAGCACTTTTAGTCACAAACCTTATTTTTTTAATCGGGAAAATTTGGAGCGTTACACTAAGGCGGTTTATTGTCGCGATTGTCCTTTTTATGGGCAATGCGATTTTGAGGGAACTTACGAATATTTGGAAGGGCAGTTGTTTCCTCATGGAGAAAAGGTCGATCGTAGCGGCGGTTCTAAAAGTTGGCAAGGCTCTAAAAAAGGTCGCACAACTTAAAAATTCATTGGTTGACTGTTGACTGTTGACGGTTAACTGTTGTAATTAGTTACCAAATACCTATTCCCAATTCCCCATTCCCAATTCCTTATTCCCAATTCCCCATTCCCAATTTATGAACAATCCGATTATTTGGCTGCACGGTGACTGCTTGAGTCCTGAAGGCCCGGCTTTTAAAGCGCATCCAGAGGCACCGGCAATCTGGGTTTGGGATGATGCGCTGATTGATGAATGGCAGTTAAGTCTCAAACGAATGGTGTTTATTTACGAATGTTTGCTGGAGTTGCCGGTAGTTATTCGGCGGGGCGATGTGGCTGCGGAAATTATCGCTTTTGCGATCGAATCCGGCGCGAATCAAGTGGTGACTGCGGAAAGTCCCAGTCCTCGGTTTCAGGATATTTGCCGGGAAATTAAGCGATCGCACCCAGTAGAAGTTTTGCCACCGGAAGCCTTTGTCCGCTACGATGGTTATATTGATTTGAAGCGTTTTTCTCGCTATTGGCGCGTCGCTGAAAAATATGTTTTCTAATGGGAAATTGGGAATTGGGAAAGGGTAACTAGAAATTGGTGTTAAATCCATTAAATCCTGTACACTGCTCGTTGCCGAACTTCAACTCCCCTTCAAACGCTCCAACAGCCATTGAAATCTCGATTCAGCCAAATCTGGATTTTCGACATTTTGCGGGATGGCGTCCTCGTCGTCGGGCTCTTGATATATTAAACCATCACTATCATCGCCGAAGCGTTTGACTGTACCCCGCAGTCTCGACGACAGAAATTTGGTAATCGCCCGATAAAACCGCAGGGAAAAAAGCACGTCTTGCTCTAGTTTTTCAGTTAGCAGCCGCCGGGGAATTGACAGGATGAGGCACTCTTCAATTGCCGTGACGCTAGCAGAAGGAAGCCTCCCGTCTACAAAAGACATTTCGCCTAACACTTCGCCGGAAATAATTTTTCCAATTTCTTTGCCGCCTAAAGATGATACAGCAACGCTCAAAGTTCCCTCCAGAACTATGTACAAGGCGTCTAAGGGCTTCCCTTCGGTGATCAGAGTTGTGCCGGGGAGGACTTGGGTGCGGGTGCCGTTGGCGAGCATCCAATCGATGTCGCGATCGCTCAATTCGCCTAATATGACTAGAACTTTGCTCATAAAGTCAGGTTGAGATGAGATAATTTGTATTTTTTTACTTGTTTAGTTGCGTACTGTTGTGAGATGGTCAGACCCTGAGCGAAAGCGAAGGCTAAACTTTACAAATAGAACACTAAATTTTACACAATTTTCATAAAATTCAGTAATTTTGACACGATCGACCCACAAATATTTCTCGGATCGGTGGTATTATTCTACATTAATTGTCATGGACTGTGCAGCAGCCGATCGCGTTGTATTAACTGCACTTGCTGTGGACGGCGGGGCTGCCAAAACTGTTTTGAAAGCTTGTTGTCTTCTGGTTTCGAGCTGGTGCGCCCTCAAAAACCGGGTTTTTCCGGCGTGGCTGCCAGTGCAGCGCCCCCAAGTACAGTCTTGTAGAATGCAAGCGAGGCGCGCGATCGACCCCTCAATTAAACAGGAGCAAGGGTGCAATCATCCCTAGGATTGATTTTTTGCTGATCGATCTGTAAATTAAAATTAGCCTCTAAACCAACCGTCCGTTCTTGAATCTAATCAGCTTGAGAGTTGACTATTCAACGGTAAAATGCCAATCTAGGAACAACACAACTCATATTTGTGTCTTTTTTTAGCAAAGCTCTCGACGGTCGCCCTCAAACACTTACACTTTTAACACACCCTTCATTGAGGAGTTTCTATGAATAGTCTATTTTCCAAGTCTACTTTTGCGTTAATAAATCTTGCAGCTTTAGCTGTTTGTTGCAGTACCATGTCAGCGAAAGCTGAAACTGGCAACTTGCCCGATGTCGCTACAACTGCAACAATAGCCGCTCAAAATATTGACCAAATTTCTGAGCCGACGGCAACTTCCGCAGTTAAACCCGACGCAGAAACAACGGCTAGTAATAAAAAAATTGATTCTATCAGTTGGAGCGAACTAACAGAAGCAGCAGAGCCAGCAGCCTCCGAACCGGACGCCAACTTGCAAGTATCTATTGCTGCACCCGAAAAATCGGAAGCAGCAACATCTGAAATTGCTGAGATAGAAACAGCGCCAAATACATCCATTGCTGCTGAGACTGAAAATTCGGAAGAAACCGCTAAAATTGCTGATAATGGTGTCAAAGTGCAGTCAAAAGTCGAGACTGCCAAAAAGAGCGAGCGACCTACCTCAATTGTTGCCGAGAGCAATAATCTTGAAGTAACAGCAACGAAGGAAGAAAAAGAAGTCCAAACAGCACAAGAATTGTTGAGCAATCCTGTCAGCACTTCCGCCTCAGCTTTGACAAACCAACCGAAAGTTGCTGAAAAACCTGCAACTGTCTCCGAAGCAACTGAAAAAGTGGCTCAGGGAACTCAAATCCGACCAGGCCGAGCTACCCGTTCTGGGCCCAGCTACATCGGCATTGGCGGCAATGTAGGTTTTGGCGGAGATTCAGCCTTAGGCGACGGTTCATTTGCGATTATTAGCAAAATCGGTTTGACGAACAATTTGTCGGTGAGACCGACTGTTTTGTTGCGCGACAACTTAACTCTTCTAGTTCCCGTTACCTTCGATTTTGTATCTCAAGAGACCGTCGAAGTCAGCGAGGATTTTGTGATTAGTGCTGCTCCCTATGCAGGTGCTGGCGTGATAGTTACTACCGGGGATGACGGTAATTTTGGCTTCCTGATTTCGGGGGGTGTAGATGTGCCGCTGACGACAAATTTAACAGCAACAGCGGGATTGAATATTGGTTTTGTTGACGGAGCTGACGTGGGATTGTTAGTCGGTGTCGGCTATACGTTCCCGAATCTTGTTAGGTAGTGTTGCTGTTTGAGCAAACGCAGGACAAATAAATATGTGCGGGGTTGGCTGTAGGAATACAGTCAACCCTTTTTGATGATGGAAAATCTGTTAATGCGATCCATGTAGGGTGGGCCATCAGCACAGACCGGTAATGTAGGGTGCGTCATCAACACAGAGCGGCGATATTGATTTTTGTGAAAGATATAATGATGGTGCGATCGCACTTTCTCACCCACCACCCGAAAAAACCGTGACCAAAACAGAAATCTTAGCAGCACTCAAAAATCTGACAGCAGAAGAACGCCTAGAAATCATCGAAGCAGCTTCGCGGATGATGCGCGAAGAAATAGAAGAAAAAGCCCAGCGCAAAGCCGAGAGAAAGCGGAGACTCAGAGCTGCAGCAGAAGCAGCAGTCAAAGATTATATGCCGGGAGGTGCTTTACATGATTTGTGGTCGGCTGATAGCGAACCCTATTTTGAATCCGAGGAAGAATACCTGAACGCAGGGATAAAAACTAATGCGTAGAGGCGAAATCTGGCTGGTTGCGCTTGAACCTACTGTGGGCGCCGAAATCGGCAAAACCCGTCCGGTAGTAATTGTCAGTGATGAAACCGTTGGAATTTTGCTGCTTGAAGTTATTGTTCCCATCACTGACTGGAAAGAGCGATACACCGAGAGAAATTGGATGGTTCGACTAGAACCCAGCGGCGAAAATGGCTTGGCGAAACTCTCCGCCGCCGATACTTTTCAAGTCCGTTCCGTCTCGCAACAAAGATTTGTCCGACAACTCGGAACCCTGTCCGAGACAATTATGGAAGAAATTGCAGAAGCACTGACAATTGTTCTGGATCTGGATTGAATAACTAGGCAACAGCGTACAAATAGTGTTATTTATAGATAGATTGTATGGCGCGATGGCCTAAATGATTCCTATACAACTTACACTCAAAAATTTTCTCAGCTATCGCGAAGCTGCTTTAGACTTTCGCGGCCTGCACACCGCTTGCATTTGCGGGCCTAACGGTGCTGGCAAATCCTCCCTCTTAGAAGCCCTATCCTGGGCACTTTGGGGCTGTTGCCGCAGCGATACGGAAGACGATATCATCCATATCGGCGAAACAGATGTGCGCGTTGATTTCACTTTCTCTACCGGCGGCCAAATCTACCGGGTGATTCGGAACCGCCGGCGCGGACAATCGGGAAGTTTGGAATTTCAAGTCAGCTTGAATTCTGCCGAGAGTGAGGAAAAACTTAATTTTCGCACGCTCACAGACAAAGGTCTGAGAACAACTCAGCAAAAAATCCTCGAACACATCAAACTAGATTACGATACCTTCATCAACTCGGCGTATTTGCGGCAGGGGCGAGCTGATGAATTTATGCTCAAAAAGCCGATCGAACGCAAACAAGTTTTAGCCAACCTGCTCAAACTCGACTCCTACGATACTTTATCCGAACAAGCCAAAGATACGTCCAAACAATTTAAAGCTCAAGTCGAAGTGCTCAAACAGAGTTTGCTAACCGTACAAGAGCAACTGCAACAAAAAGAGAATCTCGCCTCCGAACAAACTCAATTGCAGCAAGCAACCGATTTGCTTCAGCAGCAGCAGCAAGCCGACACAACTGAGTTACGGCAACTGCAACTCCAGCACCACAACCGTCAAACTTGGCAAAAACTCCTCGCCGGCCACCAGCAGCAGCACTACAATATCACTCAAGAATGCCGCCGCTTGCAGCAAGAACTCAGCGCAGCAAAACAGCAGCAAAATGAGCTACAAGCCCTCCTAGGACAAGAAAAGGAAATAACAGCAGGCATCGCGTATTTCCAAAGCTTGCAAGCCACAGAAGAAACTCTGGCTGGCAAATTTAAGGCAAACCAACAAGCCCAAAATCAGCGTCAGCAATTGCAAGAACAGCAACGGCAAGAACTGAGCTTTTTGCAAAGCAAAATTCAGCAGTTGCAAGCTCAATTAGAGGTTTTAGAACAAGATGAAAAAGATGTTCTGGAAATTCTCAAACAGCAGCCGGAGGTTGACAAAGGACTCGCACAGTTGCAAGCAGTTCGATCGCGCCTCAACGAACTAGAGCAACTGCAACTGCAAGTTTCGCCGCTGCTACAACAGCAGCAGCAAAAGCAACAAAAGCTCGATCGCGCCCGCGCCGGTTTAACCGCCCGCTTAGACGAAATCAACCGACAGGTGCAAGTTCAGCAGCAGCAGCGACAGCCGCAATTACAGCAGGAAATCTCGGCTATCGCCAATCAAATTTTGCAGTTGGAAAACAAGCGAGTTTATCAGCAGCGAGTCCGCGAAAAAGGTCAAGAAAGGCACGACTTTCTCGGAAACCTGCAAGCCAAAAGCCGCGACTATCAAACCAGACTCGCCGAGATCGACCAAAAACTGCAACTGCTGCGGAAACATGAAGGAGAAACCAGCGCAGGCGAAGGTAAAGCCTCTAATTTTGCGGAAAACGAGCCATCGAATTCGCCTTTAATGGTGCGAGATACAAATTTTGGCAATTGTCCTTTGTGCGATCGACCTTTAGACGAACACTACTGGAATTTGGTAGTCACAAAACACCACACCCAACAGCAGGAAATCTGGAACCAACTGTGGGTTGTGCGCGAACAGTTGGCCGTCTCCGAGCGCGAAATTCAAGTCCTCAGACATGAATACCGCGAACTAGAAGAGGAATTAGCGCCCTACCAAGAATTACGGGAACGCCGCAGCCATTTGCAAGCACAATTAGATAGCCTGAGCCAAGATGAAAACCGACTGCAAAGTATGCGTCAAGACGCGGCAGAAATAGAGCGGTTGCTACGCACCGGCGAGTATGCAGCCGATGATTTGGGCGAACTTCAGCAAATCGAACAGCAACTGCAACAGCTCAATTACAGCGATCGCAGCCACTCCCTCGCCCGCAGCGATGAAAAGCGCTTGCGGTGGGCGGAAATTAAGCAAGCTCAAATCAAAGATGCTCAGCAGAAACTGAATAAAATTAATGCTCGCCGCCCGGATTTGCAAACTCAATTAGCCACAGTACAGCAACAGTTAGAACAGCAAAAAAATAGCTCGGAAATACAGCAGCAAATTCTGTCTTTAGATAGATACATTGCGGAAGTTGGCTATAATTTGGAACAGCACGAACACGTCCGGAGCGAAATGCGCCGATCGCAGTTTTGGATCGCTCGCGCCGAAAAATTGCGATCGGCAACTGTGCAGTACCCGCAAGTGCAGCAGCGGGTTAATGAAATAGCAAATTCCATCGCAGTGCGCGATCGAGATTTGCAAGCTGTCAGCGCTCAAACTGCCGCGATGAACCAGCAATTGCAAGAACATCCCGATCCCACAGCCCGCATAAGTGCGATCGAACAGCAAATCAGTCGCCGCCGCCAGCAGCTAGACCAACATTTGGGAAGTCTCGGACGCCTCCAGCAGCAGCAGCAAAATTTGGAAAATCTGCAAGTTCAGTTAGTAGCTCAAAAAGAGCAGATGCAAGTTGCAAAACGCCAGCAGCGAGTTTATCAAGAGTTGGGTCAAGCATTTGGTAAAAACGGCATTCAAGCTTTAATGATTGAAAATGTTTTGCCTCAACTCGAAGCTGAAACAAATCAGATATTGTCGAGATTGAGCGCGAATCAATTGCACGTTCAATTTATTACTCAGCGGGCTGCTGCTTCTAAAAAAGCCACTAAATTGATTGACACCTTAGACATTTTAATTGCTGATGCACGCGGTACTCGCGCCTACGAAACTTACTCTGGCGGTGAAGCTTTTCGGATTAATTTTGCGATTCGGCTGGCGCTGGCGAGACTGCTGTCTCAGCGGGCGGGCACGGCTTTGCAAATGTTGATTATTGATGAGGGATTCGGAACTCAGGATGCTGAAGGGTGCGATCGGCTGATTGCTGCAATTAATGCGATCGCCTCCGACTTCGCCTGCATCCTCACCGTTACCCATATGCCCCACCTGAAAGAAGCTTTTCAAGCCAGGATTGAAGTAAGCAAAACCGCTCAGGGTTCTTCCCTCAGCTTGTCAATTTAAAAGGGTTGACGGGCCGGATGGAAGGAGGAGTAGAAAAAAAGTTGAAAATATCAGTATTTTCACCTTCTGTTTTCTTGCCGCATTCGGTATTTTCACCTTCTGTTTTCTGGATAATTACCAAATTCCTTCGGTGGTACTACTTTTAAACCAGGAGGCAACTGTATGCCCGTGCCCCAAACCATAATGGAATCAGTCATTGCCAATCTAAAATCTAAAATCTAAAATGGTATTAGTCGTCTCCCACGTCGGCTTTTTTGGGCTGCTGACTTTGTTAAAAAAGCTAAATTGAAAATAAAATTATACAATAAGAATGGCTCAAGCTATTTATAAATTTTTATTGTTCTGTCCCCTCCCTGGGAATTTGGATATTGCCACAGATGACAACAGACTCTTTCAACCTGTCTCTCCTAGAGCGGGCGATCGCAGCGTCGAGCAACAGCATCCTCATCGCGGATGCTCGCAAGCCTGACATACCTATTATCTACTGCAATCCTGCTTTTGAGAAACTGACCGGTTACAGTTCCGAAGAAGTTATTGGACGCAACTGCCGATTTTTGCAGGGCCCCGATACCGATCAGACCCAATTAAATAAACTCCGCCGCAGCTTGGAAGCGGGAACGGAAATTCAGGTAGTTCTCAAAAATTATCGCAAAGACAAAACTCCTTTTTGGAACGAATTAATGGTTTCCCCCATCCTAGACAATGAGGGAAAATTAACTCATTTTATCGGAGTTCAGAACGATATTAGCAAAAGAGTAGCAGCCGAAACAGCCAGGGAAGAAAGCGAAGAAAGATTGCGCGTGATCGCCAGTACGACTCCCGTTCCCATGTTAATTACACGCCTAGAAGACAGCCTTATTTTGTATGCAAATCCTGCTCTAGGTGAAAGTTTAGGTTTGAGTTACGAACAACTTATCGGACGCAAAAAAATTGCACTTTATGCCAATATCAATGACCGCCGTCAATTGATAGAATTAGTCAAACAAAATGGCTTTAGCGACCGCGAAGAAATCTGCCTCAAGAAAGCAAATGGCAGTTTTTTTTGGGTAAAAATGTCGATGCGAGCGATTAATTTTAATGGCGAAGCCGCAATTTTATCGGCATTTTATGATATTACCGATCGCCTAGAAGCAGAAACAGCACTACGGCAAAGCGAAGCGAGGTTTCAAAAACTCGTTGCCAACGTTCCGGGAATGATTTATCAATTTCAGTTAGCAGCAGACGGCACTATGTCATTCCCCTACGTCAGTTCCGGCTGCCGCGAACTCTGGGAATTAGAACCAGATGTACTGCAAAACTCAGCTATTCCCGCGATCGAAATGATTCATCCAGAGGATGCGCCAAGCTTCCAGGAATCTGTTGCTATCTCAGCTAAAACTTTAGAGCCTTGGCGGTGGGAAGGCAGATTTGTTTTTCCGGGCGATCGGATTAAGTGGGTTAGCGGGGCTTCCCGGCCAGAACCGGGCGAAAAAGGTAACATTATTTGGGACGGGTTGTTGATTGACATTAGCGATCGCAAACTTGCAGAATCAGCACTGCAGCAAAGCGAAGCCAGATTCCAAAAAATGGCCGCCAACGTGCCGGGAATGATTTATCAATACTTGCTGCATCCCGACGGTTCCGATGAATTCATTTATGTCAGTTCAGGCTGTTGGGAACTCTACGAATTAGATCCAGAAAAAGTTCAAGAAAACTCGGATTTAGTATGGTCAACGGTGCATCCAGAAGACCTAAAAGTTCTGTTAGAATCTCTCGCCATTTCCGGCCAAACTTTAAAACCGTGGATATATGAATGGCGGATCGTAACCGCATCTGGAAAACTGAAATGGATTCGCGGTATTGCCCGCCCCGAACTGCAACCGGGGGGCGATATACTGTGGGAAGGGGTGACAATCGACATCAGCGATCGCAAGCTAGCAGAAATGGCCCTCAGCGAATCAAAAATGGCCCTGCAACAAGCCAATCAAGAACTTGAAAAGCGCGTCCTAGAACGCACGGAAGCCTTGGAAACCTCCAAAAAAATGCTGTGGTCGGTAATCAATAACATCCCTCAGTTAATCGCCTGGAAAGATCGAGATTTAGTTTACTTGGGAGGCAACAAAAACTTTGCCAAAGTCGCAGGTTTCAATCACCCGAGTGAAATCGCCGGTCTCACCGACTTCGATATGCCCTGGAAGCCGGAAGAAACAGAATTTTTTCGAGCCTGCGACCGCCGCATCATGGCAACTAACACCCCAGAATATCACATCATAGAATCCAAAATGCAAGCCGACGGCACCCAGTGCTGTCTGGATACAAATAAAATACCTTTACACGACAATTCCGGCAATGTAGTCGGCATTTTGTCTACGTTTGAAGACATCACCGATAGGCTTTCCCTAGCAGCTAAAGTTCGGGCCAGCGAGGAACTATTTCGCACAATTTTTGAAGATGCGCCCATCGCTATCTACTTAGCTAATTTAGATGATAACAAGTTAGTGCGAGTTAATAAAACTTACTACGAAATGCTGGGATATACCGCCGAAGAATTGCTGAGCAAAACATTTATAGAACTTGGGCATCCCGACGATTATCCAAAAAATATCCAAGTTGCTGATTCTCTTGAGCGGGGAGAAATTACTCACTATCAAATCGAACTCCGCCAGATTACCGCTACAGGTAAAATTGTTTGGGTAAATGTGACAGCTACTTTGATTCGAGACGGCGAAGGAAAACCTATTTACAACTTAGGGATGATTGAAAATATAACGAACCGCAAAATTTCCGCCGCCGCACTCCAAGCTTCCGAATCTCAATTAAGAAAACAAGCCGCCCAATTGCAAGAAGCCTACGAACAACTACAAAACGCTCAAATCCAATTAGTTCAATCCGAAAAGATGTCGAGTCTCGGTCAGATGGTGGCTGGGATTGCCCACGAAATCAACAATCCCGCAACTTTTATTAACGGCAATATTTCTCATACATACAACTATTTTCATGATTTAATAGAACTCTTAAGTCTCTACCAGGAATGCTACCCGTCCCCAGTGCCTCAGATTGCTGAAAAAGTTAAGGATTTAGAGTTAGATTTTCTGAAGGAAGATTTGCCAAAAATGCTAAATTCCATGAGAGTAGGAGTAGAAAGAATCAGTAATATTGTGTTATCGCTGCGGAACTTTTCGCGACTGGATGAAGCAGAAATGAAGTTGGTAGACGTTCATGAAGGAATTGACAGTACACTGTTAATATTGCAGCACAGATTTCATCAGGCAAGTATAAAGAGCGGGATTGAAATTATTAAAGAATATGGAAAAATATCCAATATTTACTGTTGTGCGGGTCAGTTAAACCAGGTATTTCTCAATATTATCAGCAATGCGATCGATGCTCTAGAAAACCAACCGGAACCTCGGACGATCGTGATTCGCACCCTCATGAAAAAAGCTGGGTTGAAAAGCCACAGTAAAAACCAGCTCAGTGACTGCGATCGCATTGTAATTTGCATCGCCGACAGTGGCCCGGGAATGAGCGAAGAGGTTCGCAAGCGGCTATTTGACCCGTTCTTCACCACCAAGCCCGTAGGGGCTGGAACCGGCTTAGGATTATCCATCAGCCATCAGATTGTGGTAGAAAAACATAAGGGAAGCCTGCGTTGCATCTCAGCGCCCGGACAGGGAGCGGAATTTTGGATTGAAATCCCCTGCTGAGCGATCGTCCATTAATCTAAAAGTTTAAATATCTAACTTTTAATTCCCAATTGCCGTCGGTGCTTGAGTTATCAGGGTTTTGAATTAACCGCACTCAGAGGCCGGAACAAATCGCACTTAGCGGTGTGCTAATCTGCTGCCCTTATTCGCTAGGCAATTATGCTGAAAAAACTACCTTTATCCTGGTCTCGCTACATTCCAGCCGGGTTGACGCTGGCTTTGGGTGTCGGACTGTCGGTTTTGACATTCGCCTTGGTTTGGGACTGGGAAGACAAGCGCCGCGACTACGAAATGCACCGCCGCATTGACGATATTTCGATCGGCATCGAACGCCAGGTCAACTCCGACTTAGATACTGTTCTCGCCCTCAGCGATTACATGAAAGCCTTCAGCGCCGTCGAGCGTTCCTCTTTTGCCCGGTTTGTCGCCCGTCCCCTATCCGTCCACCCCAGCCTGCAACTCCTGGCTTGGGCCCCCCGCGTTCCCAATTCCGAGCGGCGCAACTACGAAACCAAAGCTAGAACCGAAACAGAGCCCAGCTTCGAGATTACAGAGCGCGGCCCGCGAGGAGAACTCCGCAAGGCCCTCCAGCGTTCCGAATACTTCCCGGCTTTCTACGTCGAACCACCAGCCGGAAACGAGACAGTATTAGGCTTTGACCTCGCCTCCCACCCAGAAATCCGCCTCGCGCTCGATCGAGGGCGCGATACAGGAGAAATGATTGTCACCAACTACATCGGCTTAACTCAGGGCAATTCCCCGGAACAGGGTCTTTTGGCTGTAGTTCCGATTTACGAAAACAGCAGTAAACCGACTACCCTGGAATCCCGTCGCCAACTGCTACAAGGATTTGTTCTGGGCGTATTTCGAGGCAAAGATATTTTCCAAACCTCTTTAAAAGGACGCAATACCGACTACCTCAATATTTATCTCGTTAGCGAGGCTCCAGACAAGCAAGAAGCAGGGTCGCTGTTACCGCAAACGGGGAACCCGGTTCTCAAAAATCTCCCTGCTGAGAGGCGAATTCAGCAATTTGCGGTGCAGTTCCAATCCGCCAGCCAACAAGTGCTTCCAGCATCACCCACTGCGAAACCCTCTCTCCTGCAAAACTGCCCGATTCTTGACAATCCAGGCCCGAACTATACAGCTTGCAGAAGGCGGCTGAAAATTAGCGGCCGCCAGTGGTCTATGTACGTGTCGGCAACGCCGGAAATTCGCAGGCTTCGCAAGCACTGGCGCTCTTGGGGAACTCTGACGATGGGGATGCTGTGGACTCTGATTCCGGTGACATATATGCTGACATCTTTGAGTCGCACCGCGCAAATCGAAAAGCTAGCCGGAGAAAGAATTCGCCAAGCTGAACAGTTGCAGGCTGCTTACCTACAGTTGGAACTCGAACAAGCTAAATCCGAGCAACTGCTGCTAAACGTTTTGCCGGCAGCGATCGCCCTGCGTTTGAAGGACAATGAACACAATATCGCCGAAAGTTTTGCGGAAGTAACTGTGATGTTTGCCGACATTGTGGGGTTTACAGAACTTTCGTCGAGAATTTCAGCGACGGCAGTGGTGGAAGTGCTCAACGATATTTTTTCGGCTTTTGACCACTTGGCCGATCGCCACGGTTTGGAGAAAATTAAGACTATTGGTGACGCTTACATGGTTGTCGGCGGTTTGCCTACAGCCAGAGAGGATCACGCCGAGGCGGTTGCGAACATGGCGATCGATATGCTGCACGAAATTAGGCTCCTGAGTTTAGAACATTCGGAACCTTTTAGCATTCGGATCGGGATTAGCAGTGGCCCTGTCGTTGCCGGCGTTATCGGCTTAAAAAAGTTTATTTACGACCTCTGGGGCGACACAGTAAATATTGCTTCGCGCATGGAATCCCACGGGATTACTGGCTGCATTCAAGTCACCGCCGAAACCTACGAGTTATTAAAAGATAAATATACTTTTCAGAAGCGTGGCGCTATTCAAGTTAAGGGCAAAGGATACATGGTTACTTATTTGCTGACTGGGAAAAAAGATTATTGACCTAACCCAAAAACGGATACAAGCCTCCGAATCCGCGATCGACTAAGACTTGCGATCGCCAAGCTAAAATAGTGTAAGCTCAAGCTATTCTATCACCCCTGCACCAACTGAGGAAAAACCATGACGACGCTGCTAATTCAAACCGAAAGCGTCCCACTGACGGTCAATTTCCCTGCGCTCCAATCGATGACTGTTGAACAGTTTTATGAATTCTGTCTAGTTAATCGCGATTTGAGAATTGAGCGTACAGCCAGTGGGGAAGTTATCATTATGTCACCCGCTTTTTCAGATACAGGGAATCGCAACATTAAAATTGCTCAGCAACTTGCGAACTGGGCAGAAGAAGATGGCACAGGTGAAGCGTTTGACTCCAGTGCAGGCTTTACCTTGCCGAATGGAGCAACCCGATCCCCCGATGCCTCATGGATTAAACTAGAGCGCTGGAATGCCTTAACTGAAGAACAAAAAGCCTCATTCGCACCGATTTGTCCAGACTTTGTGATTGAATTGCGGTCTGCTAGTGACACTCTCAAGGGATTGCAAAACAAGATGCAAGAATATATTGACAATGGTGTATCGCTCGGCTTTTTGCTAGATCGCAAAAATAGAAAAGTCTACATCTACCGTCCCGATCGCGAACCTGAAATCTTAGATAATCCTGAAACAGTCAGCGGCGATCCAGAGTTACCGGGATTTGTCTTGCGGATGGCCAAAATCTGGTGATTTAGATCGTTACACCATACTCAAAGACATCAATTCATCTGTCATTTCAAAATTAGCCGTCACACTTTGCACGTCGTCCAAATCTTCCAGTGCATCCATTAACTTAAGGAGCGATCGAGCTTTTTCAGGAGTGTCTATTTCCACTGTATTGCTGGGAATCCTCGAATCACTAAATCAATTAACTGTTATCGTCCCAGAGTTGTACCCCATTCGCTTGAGCCAGTTTATGAGCATTGGATTTGACATTTCCGGGCGTGAACGCACGGGGGAGTTTGTGATCTAGCTTAGACTTCAGTTTGTGCTTCAGTGGCTTCCGGTACCGCATCCTAGATAGAAGTTGGCTAGGCTTGCTTTTGAGCTTGCTTTCTTTTGCTCAAAACAGCCCGTTGAATTGTCAGCAAAATTTTCCCCTCTTGTTCATTAATTTCACCGTCAGCCTCGATGATGTCAGTGCATCGCTTTAAAAGTGGTTCGGCAAAGTCGAGTTCGAGTTGTTCGAGTAAAATATCCAACTTGGGAGGCAATTTAGACTTATTTTTCACAGCTTCAATCTCAGCTAAAGACTTGGGATTTAAATTCGCTGCTTGTAATTGGGGTAATAACTCATCCCATCGGGTGAATTTTTGGGTGGTATAGACGACATACACCAAAATCCAATCCATCACCGTTTCTTGTGCGATCGCTTTCTCTAAATATTGCTCACTTTCCGCTTGCAAGACTTCTCGTAAATCTTCGAGCTTGGTTTCGATTTTCGAGGAATCGAGATGCGCTTCATAAAACCGACAAGCACCGTATCCCAGCGCGTAAATCATTGTCGCACTGGCGCTAGCATTAATCACCGCACCCGCCAAGGGAATATTGCTGACAAGCGTAACTCCAACTTCGATCGCTAAATTGCTCCCCAAGGATAAACCGAAAATAGCGACAACTTCTTTTTGGCGATCGCTCGATTGCAAATCCTTTCCATAGGCGGCAGCTATTTGATAAACTAACTCCGCGGATAACACCGTCATTGCCGCTAAATCCATGCCAGCCAATGCCAAAGCTGCGCCCGGAACTAAACTGCTAACCAAGCCACTTCCTGCAGCTAGCAAGGCTTTTTCCACCATTAAGCGATGTGCGATTTCTTGAGGTTTCTCGTGAGGATATTGGCGCTGCAACTCTCGAACTTGCGCCTCGGCAGTCACGACATCAACTTTATTGATCGCATTAACTAACCAGTCGATTTTGAAATTTTCAGTCAGTTTTTTTAGGATAGGACTCTGGGAAATAGAACCGAGGGCTGAACCAAAAAAATTGGGAAATTGGAGTGCTGCACTTCCGGCATTCCCTACCGCATTCCCTACCGCACTCGCGGTATTAACAACAATCTCACCTCCAGCACTGCTTGCTGCATTGCCTACCGCACTAGCCGTATTAACAATCGCACTTCCGGCATTGCCTACCGCATTCCCTACCGCACTCGCCGTTGCAGAGACGGCTCCGAAAACGGAACCGAACCAATTGGATTTATCCCCTGATTCAGCCTGCACCTCCGATTTGGATCGCTCCTTGGTTTCTGCTACTTCGGTTACTGAGAGAACTTCTTGTGAGTGGGTGCTGTCTCTTTTGCTTTCGTTGTTATCTAGCATGGCTTTAATTTGGGGTGAGGTTTTCATTGCAGCTTTTTGAGCAATGCGTTGGATTTGACACTCCCCACTCGCGTACAGATAGGGATTCGTTTCCTGGTAATAGTGTAGCGCGATCGTCCCGCTGGCGATTTTTCGTCTTTTGCAGTGCCAGCAGGACGCTCCCCATCCCTCATCTTTCAACCATTAAACCATACTCAAAGACATCAATTCATCTGTCATTTCAAAATTAGCCGTCACACTTTGCACGTCGTCCAAATCTTCCAGTGCATCCATTAACTTAAGGAGCGATCGAGCTTTGTCAGGAGTATCTATTTCCACTGTATTGCTCGGAATCCAGCGATTTTCCGACTGCAAAACTGCAAAGTTTTTTTGTTTCAAAACATCAGACATTTGTTCCAAATTAGCCACGCTTGTAAATACCTCTGCACCTTCAGTATCCTCATCAATTAATATCAAATCATAAGATTCCGCAGCCGCCTCTAGCGACGCTTCAAACAATTGTTCCTCATCAATCGGGCCGCGTACAGTACAAACTCCTTTGTGGTCGAACATCCAGCCCACACAACCTGTTTCGCCCAAGTTGCCGCCATTTTTAGTAAAAGCTTCTCGCAAGTCAGCCGCGGTGCGGTTGCGATTGTCTGTCAGCGCTTCAATCAGAATAGCAACTCCGCCAACGCCGTAACCTTCGTAGCGAATAGCTTCTAAATCCGAACTTCCCCCGGCTAAGCCAGCACCTTTGGCGATCGCCCTTTCTATGTTTTCATTAGGAATACTCGCCGCCTTGGCTTTTTCTATAGCCGTCCGCAGTTGAAAATTCCCAGCGGGATCGGGAACTCCGCTGCGGGCCGCGACAATAATTTCGCGAGATATTCGAGCAAAAACTTTGCCTTTAACGGCATCAACTCTAGCTTTTTGGCGTTTAATATTCGCCCACTTACTGTGTCCAGCCATACCGATTTGAGATTTTCGATTTAAAATGTGCGATCGAGATTAAATAATAACACCGAGATTCTCACTAATCAGATTAACGTAGGGTGCACCTCGGCGCACCTTACACACATAGCATAAAATGCGATTTTTCGCACGAATCTCAACTTTAATTAAACCGGATCACGGTTTCAGAGTCAGTCAGGTGAGAAGTATCGCCATTAAGTGCGATCGACCATTCTCCCTCACCCCGTACCACTTTTACCAAACAGCACAGAGAAGCATTAATTTCCGTTTCCGCACCGCCCGCCAGCCCGATCGCAGTTCCTAAAACCGACGCACCGTGACCTACTAATAACATATCTTGGGGAAACTCTGCCGCGAGGCGTTTAGCAGTTTCCCCCGCCCTTTTAAGACAAGCTTCCCCAGTTTCGGGATAATTAGCAATACCGCCTTTGTAGGAAGCATCAATCCTGGGAAAACGCCTGCACAAAGCTTCGACGGACTCAGTTTCCGGCATTTCTGTCATCCATTCCGGATTCAGCCATTCGCACAGTCCCCACTCTAGTTTAATTGACAAATCGAGAGCTTCGGCCGCGTGATTTGCTGTTTGGACAGTTCGCAGAAAAGGAGAAGCAAAAATATGAGAAATTCCTTCACCTTTGAGGCGATTGGCGAGTTGTTGGGCTTGAATGTGACCGTCTTCGGAAAGGTGGGGATCGTAGCGGCGTTCTGCCGTAAGAAACCAGTCGGGGTTAACGAAGTCGATGCGGTTTCCGTGTCGTGCGATCCAGACTGTTTGTGGCATGAGTTGGTTTGAATTTGGCTTCTTGATGTTGTAATCTTATATCAAAGATGCTGATTTGGGATCTTTATGAAATTCGAGTGGGATGAAAACAAGGCTGCGGTAAATTTGTCCAAGCATGGGATCTCATTTGAGGAAGCCAGAATGGTTTTTGAAGATCCCCTCTACATCGATTTCTAAGCTCCGGATCGGTCTGATGAAAAAGCTCGCTATATTATTGTTCGAGAGTCCTAGCAATGTAATTTATTGATAGTATCGTAGGCAGAAAGAACAGATTTTCTTCCTATGATTAGCGCCAGAAAAGTAACAAGAGTGGAGCGATAAGTTTATGAATAAGGATGAAACAGGGATGGACGATGATCTTCGGTCGGAATATAATTTGAGGAAGTTGCGTGTAAGAAGGGTAGGATATGGAGGAAAGACCTTTGGTGGTGTAAATATTCGTTTAGAACCGGATGTTGCAGAGATGTTTCCCGATTCTGAAGCAGTAAATGAAGCTCTGCGGTTTTTGATTAGAATTACTGGAGAAATTGACACAGCCAACGAGTTTCAACCCCTCAGCGAAGAACAAACGATCGCCCAAAGTCTCGCAGCCTTGCAAGATTACCAGACAAACAAGACGGGCATTGGGCACGATCGGGTTAAGCAATGGGCAAATAGTCTAGGGCTCGATCGCGAATTGCCAGGCCCTGAGTAATTTGGACGCGCCCAGCACTAACAGCACTTTCTTATCAAAATTAATTATGCACATTACTGATAGCGATCGCGCTACCATTCGCTCAGTCGTAGAACAGCAACTGCAAGCATTTCAAAAAGACGATGCTGCTGGGGCTTTTGCCTTCGCCAGTCCCGGAATTCAGCAGCAGTTTCGCACAGCAGAAAACTTTATGCACATGGTAAAAATTGCCTATGAAGCTGTCTACCGTCCGCGCTCGGTATTATTTGAAGACCTCGCCACTGTTGAAGGAATTCCCGCTCAGCCGGTGCTGTTGCTGGACTCGGAAGGCATTCCAATCCGAGCCATTTATCTCATGGAAAAACAGTTTGATAATAGTTGGCGAATTAACGGCTGTTATTTGGTTTCCATAACAGCACAATAAGTTATGCTTACTTTTAGGCAGAGCTTTTTTTGCTAACTCGCAGCATCTTATTCCCGCCTTTTTGAAACTCATAAGGAGCCTCTTGAATTTCTACACTAAAACTTCTCTTTTTCAATTCTGCGATCGTCGGATTTAAGTGATCGGATTCCTCCCCGCTAAAACTCTGCAATAGAGGGAATACCCGGACTTCCTTCGCAACCCGACACATTTCTGTAATAGCTTCCAGATGAAATTCTTCGGAAAGCAGGTGAGAATAAGCAAATAAGAAATGGCTGCACAAAGCTAAATCGAATTGACTGTTCTCGAAAGGCAAAACTGGCAGCTCAGCATTAATATATCGGCCTTGCTGCAAGCCTGATGGAAAATCTTCTAAAAATTCCTGCATCGCCTTCATTCGCACTTCGCCTAGCTGGTACGGCGATTCAAAATTGTTCCACAGGTAGCCGTCTAAATTGGCTTTAACACCGTCAATCACAGTTTGATATGTTTCTTGGATGCGATCGCCAATTTCTACCGCAGTAAACTGATACACTGGATCGCAAGAAATTACCTTTTTACCTTGGCGAGTCATTTCGGCATTGAAACTCGCCGGGCCGCCCGCACAATCAATAATTGCTAGTTTGAGGTCACTTGATGTCAAGCTAAACATTCCTATGTATTCATCCAAGCAGCGTCCCCAGGGAATTACTTTATCCAATTTTAGTGACACTTGTCTTTGTCCTGCAGATAGAATTATTTAACATTTTACCTCAAATCAGGGTGGTTTTTTCCTATCCCCTTTCTTTGGTGGGTTGATTTGTATCGCGAGTTATGTATGAAAAATTTTGCTCAAACAAGAGCGTAATCCTGAGAACAGTTGTCGGGCTTTACACTTTCTTTACAAAAAAGGGGCAAAATAGTTAAGTGCGATCGCACAATTTTTATGCTTCCACCTGTGGATTTTGCAGCGAAGCGAGGCTACACTGGACAGCAGGGAAAATAAACTAAAATCAACTAGCTAAATTGCTCTCGTTCAATGGCAGGCTGCAACCAGGGAAGAAAGATGAAACTTACCGTTCAAACCGCTACAAGTCTGAGTTTGTCAGCACTCCTGGTGCTATTGAGTTCGCTACCCACTATAGCTCAGTTGCCTGCCGTCAGAAATCCTGCGCCCGCTAGGAACCCAAACCAACCGAGAGTACCGCCGCCGCCACCTCCGGGTTCGAGTTTGCCACCGAGCGGCAATCTTGGTTCGCTGACACAAGAAGCAGCTTATACTTTAGGCCCGGGCGATCGCATTGCTTTAGAGATATTCGGCGTCCCTGAATTCAGCAGAGAATATCAAGTGTTAGTTGACGGGACGCTCAATTTGCCAATCATTCGCAGCGTCTCAATTCAAGGGTTGACCCTGCAACAAGCTGCTAACGTGATTACCCAGCGATACGAACCCTTCATCAATGTTCCCGTTGTTACCGTGACTCTGGTCGCCGCTCGCCCCCTAAATATAGGTCTTGCCGGTGAAGTTACTCGCCCGGGTTCCTACAAGATTAATCCCACTAGAGAAGGAACCGGAGGAGGAGTAAAATTCCCGACTTTGATGGAAATGCTGCAACTTGCACAAGGGGTGACATCAGCAGGAGATATGCGAAATGTCCAAATTCGCCGTCCCCGCAGAGGCGGGCCGGCTCAAGTTACTACTGTTGATTTGCAGGATTTTTTAGACACGGGAAATTTGCGTCAAGACGTTACCATTCGAGATGGAGATACAATTTTTGTACCGACAGCAAGTGCTCTCAATACTCAAGAAGTCCGTCAAAGAGCCAGTGCTAATTTTTCCGCTGATATTACTAAACCAATTGGGGTAGTAATTGTCGGGGAAGTAAACCGGCCGGGGCCTTATACTGTATTTGCTTCGGATGTGCGATCGAGCAACCAACAAACAGAGTTGAGTTTTGTATCTATCGACCAACAGCAAGGAGCAGTTGTGGGCTTACCAACAATAACTAGAGCACTGAAAATTGCTGGTGGTATCACTACAGAAGCTGACATTCGCCGCGTGCAAATCCGCCGCCGAGTCAGAGGTGGCAATGAACAAACTATCATGGTAAATCTGTGGGATTTGCTGCAAAAAGGCGACGCAACTCAAGATATCTTGCTGCAAGAAGGAGATAGCGTAATTATCCCGACAGCAGCTACTGTAGACTTAGCTGAAGTTTCTCAAGTGGCAAATAGCAGTTTTTCTCCGAACGCGATTAGCATCAATATTGTAGGAGAAGTAATTAGGCCTGGGGCTTTGCAGGTGCGGCCTAGTACATCCCTGCACCAAGCTTTACTGACTGCAGGCAGTTTCAATCAATTGCGGGCTAAAAAAGACAAGGTAGAACTATTGCGATTGAACCCCAACGGTACTGTTTCTCGCCGCACGATCGAGGTGGATTTTGCTCAAGGGTTGAATCCTAATAATAACCCCACTCTCCGCAACAACGATGTGATTCTGGTAGCGCGATCGGGCTATGCTAGGGTAGCAGATAATATCAACAGTTTCTTGCAGCCAATAACAGGAGTAGCAACTGGGGTTAACACTGTTAGCAGCGTTTTTACTGGGTTTCAAGCAACTATCAACGCTTTTCAAAACTTATTTTTGGGAGGGGATTTCGATCGGCGAAATCAGCTCAGACAGCTTCGCGAACAACGTCAAGACAGACAAGAGCAACGTGAAGACCGGTTGCTAGAAAGAGAGCAACAACGTCAAGATAGATTGCAGCAAGCAGAAGACAGAAGACTGCAACTTGAAGACAGAAGACTGCAGCTTGAAGACAGACAGCGGCAAATAGATCTTGAGAATCGGCAAATTCAAATCCAGGAGCAGCAACTTCTGCTCGAGAATCAGCAGCAGCAAATGCAGCCACAGCAAATGCAGCCACAGCAAATTCAGCCAACTACTCCTTGATAAGACTCGGGGGTTGAAAGTTAGCCACCCTCTTTATGAATCGGCAGTTGAAACCGCTGCATAGAGTCAAACGAAGTCCAAGCAAAGGGGGAGTAAGAAATAAAGGGGGTATTAAAACCGGATTTGCTATTACAGGGCACATCCCAAATCTACGGCAAACATCCTAGGCTTTGCTGATTTACGGTATTAAACGCCAAATATGCCCGTCATATAAACCAGTATCAACAAAGCTTTTGGATTTTAAAGCTATTTTCTTCATACCGTGATTAAGCAACGCCACTTTGAGATTGCTTCACTGAGTTCATTGGGCGACAGAAATACGTTACTTTTGCGTGAGTCCTGTAATCCTAACAATTCGAGCCTTGAAAGGTATAAGTTGGTACATCAAAGGTAAAGGTTCGATTGACATTTTTCCCCTTTGTCCATGTCCCAAACTACATCAATCATGAGAATTTTTTGTATTCGTGAAAATTAATCAACCTTCTGCCTGCAACAACTGTGGCTGCAAAACCTGATTTAATTTGCCGCTGCGAAACCCCTCTAAATCCAAAGTCGCGTACACAAAACCAAACTCCTGAAACACCGCCACCAATGCAGGCAAATCCGTATTTAGCACAAACTCCTGAATCTCCTCTACGGGTAACTCAATGCGTGCCGTATCTCCGTCCGATCGCACTCGCAAATTTTTCAGTCCCAACTGCCGCAAATACCGTTCAGCGCGCCCCACTCTTTGCAACTTTCCCACGGTGATTTCTTCGCCGTAAGGAAAGCGCGAACTCAAACAAGGTTGAGCCGGTTTGTCCCACCAAGGCAAACCCAATTCTTTTGCCAATTGCCGCACTTCAAACTTAGTAATTCCTACTTCGGCTAAAGGCGATCGGGCGCCGCGTTCCTTCGCAGCCTGAATTCCGGGACGATAATCCTTTAAATCGTCAGCATTCACCCCATCAACCACATAAGGATAACCCTTTGCTAGTGCTAGGGGTTTCAAAGTATCGTGCAGTTCGCTTTTGCAGAAATAGCAGCGGTTAACCGGGTTAGAAGTGTAATTGGGATTTGCCATTTCCTGAGTTTCTACTTCGTCGTGGGCAATGCCAATTTCTGCAGCTTGAATCCGCGCATCTTCTAAATCTTCTGGCAGTAAAGACGGGGAAACTGCCGTCACTGCCAAAGCGCGATCGCCCAATACATCAAAAGCGATTTTGGCTATTAAAGTGCTGTCAATTCCACCGGAGTAGGCAATCAAAGCCCGTTCCATTTGTGCGAAAATATCTTTTAATTGTTCGAGTTTTTCCACTAACATAATTTCAATTTTTCTTACTGCTAAGCTATCGTAATCTAATTTACAGGGTGATTTCTCTTCAACATCTTTAGGACTTACGCACGATTGTTTAGAAACCGAGTTTTTTTACGAAAAGACCCGTTGTAGACCGCATATTCGGTAACAAACCCGGTTTCTGGGCCCCGAGGCCTAAGTCCCGATCTTGTGGGGAGGGCAGAAAAGCCCGCCCAAAGGTACTATTTAAATACAGAACAGCTTATTCGGGATCAATTAAAAGTTTGAGTTTTAGTCGAGATTTCTGAGCGATCGCCTCCTTGATATTTTAGCGTGATAATTTGATAGATACACTCAAACTTTTGAAAGTAGGGCAGGCGCGTTTTAAAATTCCCTACGGGAAAATATGGCGATCGCTATTGACAGCAGCAGCACCACATACAGCAAACCGTAGCCAGCATCTGTAATCAAACCTGCTAAGTAAGGAACTTGTCCGTAAACAGCATCGTTTCTCAAATTGAATCTGGCTAAATCCGGCAAAACGAGATAAAGTCCCATCATCAATTGTTCAAGGCCAGGATTTTTAGTTAACTTGCCCAAAGCCACTAAATCCCGCGTCGAATGTCCCATTAAATAAACGCCAAATGTTAGTAAAGTCGCCAGCAGGGAACTGCTAAAAACCCCAAATAAAATCCCGACACCAGCCATCAGACACAGCTCAAACCAGATAAACAGCGAAGCGATTAAAATGCTTCCCAAAGGGAAAGGAATGCGGCTCAAACTCAGAATAGCCAGATAGATAACAGTCATTGCCGCTACAAGCACCGCCAGCACCGCCGACAGCCCTAAGTGCTTGCCCAGAATTAATTCAGCCCGACTTATCGGCTTAGCAACTAACAGGTAAACAGTGCGCTTTTCTATTTCTTTGTTGACCAATCCGGTAGCCACAAAAACTGTGGCAATTAGACCGAGAAGGCTCATAGCAGCCAAACCGACATCTAAGATAATTTTCTTCTCGGTTGTCGCCGCCAATTCCGGTATCAACCGTACCGAGGCACCCATCAACAGAGCAAAAATAATAATTAAGTAAAGGATGCGATCGCGAATTACTTCCCAAAATACATTGGTCGCGACTGTCAAGATTCTTCTCAAGTTCATCTAATTATTAACCCGCTGGAAACTTTCGCAATCAATACTTTAATATAAGGAAGAAGGAAGTTCGGCAAGGAAGCAGTGTAGGGGATTTAAGGGATTTAACGGATTGGATCTTGAAGGAAGAAGTCCGAGGTTCGAGGGAAGATTCTCCCCGATCTCCTACTCTCCCCATCTGCGCCTCTCAGGTTCGGATACTCTCCCCATCTCCCCGTCTTCCCCTTTCTTCTGAAACACTTTCCTAACTGCGTGAGACAGGCTCAAACTTGACTGTCGCCCGCCGTTCCATCTTTTTTCTGTCCGGGTTGAGAGCGTTTGATGGCACCGCAGGTTACAGTCGCCCTATTGCCTATCTCGAACACCTCGCAAGATTTGGTAAACGAATATGTTTCCGGTCTAAAAACCAGCCCCAGCCAAATTGCCTCCATCTCTAACTGATAGCGGGAATCTCCTTGGACGATCGAAGTTTTGACATCCCACTTCGCATCTTCTGCGACTACCCCAGTTGTTTTTAAGGCTTGATTCCGCAGAAAAAACCGCTCGTTGTCCATATCTATTAACATTTGCTCTACCTGCGCCCACGGTTTTGTGCGGGCTTCATTTTGTAGGTATCGCTCCATTGCATTGAGGATAACAACTCCTCGGGAGCGATTAATAGTTGGCTGTTGAAATGTCACCACATAATCGCTTTGCCTCAAATCCTGGGATAAAACGCTCGGGTACTGTCGTATCCAACCTTGAATTAAAAAGTGAAAAACAAACCAACAGGAAAACAGCAGGTGAACTAGAGTAATGATCAAAAACTGAGGGCGCACCAACGACCTGATACCTTCCCGTTTTGACTCGCTATTCCAAACCTCTATTGTAGCAAGAACTACTACTGCTATAATTGGGCCGCATATCCATGCTATTTCCTTCCTATCCGACGGCAATCTTACCAGCAACCACAACCCAATTAAAATGCTTGTCACCCACGGACTCAGACTTACTCCTTTAATCACAAAAGGTTGCTGGCTGGTCAGCAAACCCATTGAAAGTGTAAAAAATAACCAGCTCATATCAAAAAGTAGAGTTCTCGTCCGCCAGTCAGTGACTGCCGCCACTGTCAGCAAAGCTAAAAAGATGCTGAGTAGTAAAGGAGTCTTCCAGTGAACAACTTTAGGCGGAATCATCGCCTTTTGGATTTTTTTATTGGTTTCCCAAAGGTTGTTCGTCAGCTTAGTGAGTTGCTGAGTGACATCAAAAAATTGCTTCATCATAAATTTCAATAGACGCTTTGCAAAAACAACACGGTTAAAATAACGATATTGCTAACAGTGTGGGCGATTAAAATTCCCCCAAACTGGGTAGTTACTTGAAAAGTTTTTTTGGGAGGACGGCGGGTGAGGGTGGGGGGTCCTAAAAACTGAGGTTTGGAAGCTTTTTTATTGCCAGAAACCATGTTTTCTATTAATTCTAATCCCTGCCATTTAGCTAGAAAGGTTACTGCTAATACTGAGAGTGCTATCATAGTTATTGGAGCGTAAACATTATCCGCACGTCCTAATAAAATATAACCGATAAGCTGTTCCCGCAATTCTTTGCTAAGAACGCTTTCAATGCCGAAGAAAACTAACCAGCCTACGCAAGTGCAAGATAGATTGAGGATGGCTGTATATTCAATGCTGGTTTTGGGGCCGAGTTTAAGTAGTTTTTGCAAAAACCACGATTCGATCGCGATCGCCAAAAACATAATTAAAATTTGCACCAAAACAGTCCGAAATGGAAAAACACTCGCAATCATAAGCCTTTAGGTATATCAGTCCGTGTTAAATTTTAATTGTACAGCACAAACGCAATAATCTTAACCGGAGGTTTGAGCACCTAATTGCGTTAGATCGCTGCTTAAAAGATTGGGGGTTAGAAGTTATCGTATAATCTGTTGAGATCCGCCAACAGAATGGAAAAATTAAACATTCAAGGCGCGCGATCGAATACCCACCCCGATACAGACTCAAACAACTGCTGATTATGGTAAGGAATGGCATTGGTATTCGGACAGCCTCATCCCGGTCGGAACGCGCCGCGGGTCAGATTCACGTGTACGACGGCGCGGGTAAAGGCAAGTCTCAGGCAGCTTTGGGAGTAGTGTTGCGGTCGATCGGGCTGGGTATCAATTCTGACTCGCCTACGCGAGTCTTGTTGCTGCGCTTTCTCAAAGGCCCCGGCCGCTCCTACGACGAAGACGGGGCAATAGAAGCCTTGCAACGGGCATTTCCCCACTTGATCGACCAAGTGCGTACCGGCAGAGCCGAATATTTTGGGGCCGAAGCAATCACCCGCTTTGATCGCGCCGAAGCTCAGCGAGGCTGGGATATAGCCAAAGGAGCGATCGCCAGCGAGCTCTATTCCGTCGTGGTACTAGACGAACTCAACCCCGTATTGGACTTGGGTTTGCTGCCAGTTGACGAAGTAGTCCAAACCCTCAAAAACAAACCAGAATATTTAGAAGTCATCGCCACAGGCCGAGCGGCCCCGGAAGCTTTGCTGGAGATTGCCGACTTACACTCAGAAATGAAGCCCCACTATCACCCCGCAGCGGCAGAGCATCATATTTCTGGTATCGAAATATACACTGGAGCGGGTAAAGGCAAGTCTACGAGCGCTTTGGGCAAAGCTTTGCAGGCAATAGGTAGGGGTATCAGTCAAGACCAATCTCACCGGGTGTTAATCGTGCAGTGGCTAAAAGGTGGCACCGGTTATACAGAAGATGCGGCGATCGCAGCTTTGCGCCAAAGCTACCCGCAGCTAGTAGACCACCAGCGGTGCGGCCGAGATGCTATAGTTTGGCGGGGGCAACAGCAAGAGCTAGACTGCATAGAAGCAGAACGCGGCTGGGAAATCGCCAAATGTGCGATCGCCAGCGGCTGGTACAAAACGATTATTCTCGACGAACTCAATCCCACAGTAGACTTAGAACTGCTGCCGGTAGAGCCGATCGTCGAAGCCCTGCTACGCAAGCCGCGGGATACAGAAATTATTATCACCGGGCGCTGCCACAAACCCCACGCTTACTTTGACTTGGCAAGCGTACACTCCGAGGTATACTGTCACAAACACTACGGCGATCGGGGCGTAGAACTAAAGCGGGGCGTAGACTTTTAAAGCCCGGAGCCATACGGAGTTCAATCCGGGCCAGAATTATTAAATGACGGCCCTGCCTGGAAAACCGGAAATTGCCACAAAGCCTTGTTACCAAGTAACAAATCTCCCTATTTCCCTTGTCTTCCCGATCACCCAGATCTGCCTTTTTTAATCTTTAATTTCCTCCCCCGGACGCGATCCCCGACCGCCAATCCAGAATGGAACATTAAGAATATGAGCCGCGTCTTATGGAGCGTGAGCACCTGAGACAGTGCACCAGGATTATTAAAGGGTGAAGACTTTGAAAATAAAAGCTTACAAGCAAAAAATCCGCGAGGGAGAAAGTCTAGACAGGGTTAACGCCAGTAGGCTAGACTTGCGGCTGGCAAACAGGTTAAACTACAGCGGAATCCAAACATTCGGTGTTCTAGGCAGTGTCTGTAGTCGCACCAGCGATGACCAACAAGTAGAGGAGTGAAGCTTTATGACAACGTTAGATGACAATCCTAATCAACTAGATTTAAACCTTCCGGGACTAGGCCCGGATACAGTATTCGCCGGAGCTGGGGCGGATTTCGTTAGAACTTCCACCCTGGGCGGCAGCTTAATATTTGGCCAAGGCGATAACGATACTCTGATTTCAGTTGGCCCGAACGATACCATATACGGCGGCGACGACGAAGATTCAATCAGATCTCAGCGCACTCCGGCTTTGCTGTTTGGCGACGCAGGCTTGGACACCATAGTCGCTGAAGCCCAGGCTACCATGGCCGGCGGTTTGGGAGAAGACTTCCTCCAAGGTACAGTTGAAGCTAACCTGATGTTTGGTAATCAGGGCGCAGATACGATGCTGGGAGGGGCCCAGAGAAGAGACTCCCTCTACGGCGGTAAGGACAATGACGCGATCGGCTTCTTCATCGCAGGCGGTGGTAACAACCTTTCTTTAGATGGTGCCTTGGGTATTGGCTTCGCTGGCAATGAAGGCAGCAACTACTTGCGGGGTGATTTGGGCGACGACTTGGTTGTAGGTATCAATGTAAGAGACACTCTCTTTGGCGGTAGAGGCAACGACACCCTAAGAGGTGTCGCCAGCAACAGCTACCTGTCGGGCGATAATGACGACGACATCTTATTTATTACCAACTCTACGCAAAGCAGCCCCTTTGATCCAAGGCCTATCACGATCGGGATTGAGAGAACCACCTTGATTGGCGGAGGCGGCAACGATTCTCTCTACGGCGCGATCGGCGAGTTTGGCAGTGGCAGAAACTTCTTTGAGGGCGGCGACGGTAACGACACGATCAACGTTTTTGCCACTTCGGATACCGCGTTGGGAGGTGCAGGCGACGACTTCATCGTGTCGGCGACGGTGTCTGCACTTTCGAGTGTAGGTGCCTCCAGTTCATTTGCAGGCTTCGCGGGTCGCAACTTGCTCGACGGCGGAGTGGGCAATGACACGATCGTTGCAGCTTTTGTGACGGATACAATGATCGGCGGTGAAGGCAACGACAGCCTGAGCGGTACCTTTACTAACGCAGCAGGTGGAGATGGCAACGATACTATCGATGCTAGCAAGGCCTTTTTTGTTGGTCAAACTGGTACTGCTTTGATTACTCTCGAAGGCGCGCTGGGCAACGATCTGTTAATTGGCTACACCAATCCTACTACTGGCAGCACCTTCACCGTCACCAACCTCATGAACGGTGGCGAGGGAAGTGACACAATCATCTTTGGCAGCCAGCGCGATCGCGTGATTGGCAACTTTGCGGGTAACGACTTCATCTCCTACGCTAGCGGCGTCACCTTTAGCGGCACAGTCGCCAACTTGATTACCGATACCTTAGGCAGCAACTTCATTATTGGTGGCAACGGCACTGATGTGGTCACTACTGGTAACGGGGATGACATCCTGTTCGGCGACTCATCCAATGCTACCGAGGCCGCCGGAGGAGCCGGGGACGATACCTTAAATGCCGGTGCCGGAAACGACACGCTGCTGGGCGGCTTTGGTAGCGACTATTTGATCGGCGGCGACGGTAACGACTCTCTCGGCGGCGGGCCTGGTGCTGACACCCTGATTGGCGGATCGGGTAATGACAACTTCTACTACAACAACTTCGGCGAGGGCGCCGTGGGTACTAACCCAGACCAAATCGGCGATTTTACGATCGGCCAAGACAAGTTTATCTTCCAAATCAATGGCTCCAACGGCTTCCCCAACTTGAGGGGAGTGCAAAATACGAATCGACTTTCTTCGCAGGCGTTCTTGGCGCTTGAGAGTGGGGTGTACGAGAGCAAGTTTGGTCCAGCCGGGGCGGGTGCATCAGATCCGTTCGTCTTTTATGAAAATTCAACTGGACGACTAGGATATGACTCTAACGGTGTTGGTACTGCTGACGGAGTAGTTACGCTGGCAATTCTGAATAGCAGACCGGGCATTACGGCTGCTGACATTACCCTAATTTAATTTGGGTAAAAGTGGGTGGGGTCGATTCTGAAACATCGCCCTACCAACTCTCAAAACTAATTGTGCTATGTTTCGAGCTGGGGATATCCATCCCTGGCTTTTTTATTGGCATGAGCATGGGGCAATTTTAGATTTTAGATTGATATCAATTCCGGTAGCATCGGAATTGTAAAATCCAGTCAACAGTCACCAATTACGGAGGCTGCAACCGGAATCGATCTAATTCATCTGCGTTAATCTGTGTTTATCTGCCTGTATCTGCGGTGAAAAAAAGAGAATGTATTAACGCAGATGACAAGGAATTGACGCTGATTCACGCAGAGGTCGAGAATAGAGATAGGAATAATTCCGATGCTAACAGATTTGATATGATTGGTAATTTTTATCGAAAATCGCCAATCTAATGAGGCATGGGGCGGGTTCACGGGTGAATTTTGCCACGCGCCAATAATCTTTAGAACTGACGCATCAGAACCAAAGAAACCGGGTTTTTCACTGCTACTTAAAGGCAGGGGTGCAATATTTCGGTAAAAACCCGGTTTCTGCCTCCAGGACTAATCTTGATAAACCCGCGCCCCACCAAGTCAAAAAGTGAGGTGAAAATAATGAAAACAATTAAAGACCTAGATATTGTTGCTTTAACTGAAGATTTAGAAGCAACCCATTTTGAAACAAAACAAATCATTAAATTATATAAAGGACAAGTAGGAACAGTCGTGATGGAATTTGATGGCAGTGCTTTTGAGGTATAATTTTCTCATCGAGAGGGCAGAACTTATGCAAGGGAAACAATTCCAGCCACAAAATTAATGCTTTTGCATTATGAATTACTAGAATCTGTAGGGGCGGTTCGCCCATGAATTTTACCACGCACCAATAATATCAAATCCGTTAGCATCCGAATAGTAAATTCGAGTTCACTGGTGACTGTTGACTGTTCACGGCGTCAACAGTTAACATCATTCCGATGTAACGGGAAATGATATAATGTTGATAAACCCACCCCAAGATATTGGTACAAATAATTTACGATCATTATAAAAAATCCCGCAAACATATCGTTGGCGGGATTTAGTAGGCAGGAAACTTGTAGGGAATACTGTTACTAAGCTCGGTCTACAATCTCTTTTGCTTTATCTTTGAGGTCTTCTTTCAGGTGAATAGCTGATGCTTCATCCTGCTTGGCTTGACCTTCTAATTTATCTTTCTGATTGCCGGTAACTTCGCTAGCAGCTTCTTGGATTTTGCCTTCAATATTCTTCGCTGTTGCTTCGACTCTATTTTCAATGCTCATAATTTTTTATTCTAACTCTACAACTATTAATATATACTTTTAAATTTGAGTCTATATCCCTCTTTAGATAGATTTGTTATTACCTTTATTTCTCTATTAAAGGTTCGATGGGAATTTCCACAAGTTTATTTCTCGAAGAAAAACCGGATTTAACGCCGATCGCAGATTTCGGCACTTTAAACTTTTTCGCCAACAGCATGATTAATTCTTGGTTTGCTTTACCATCAACGGGCGGCGACTTGAGATGTATTGTGAGGCTGCCGTCGGGTTGTTCTGCGATGCTTTGCTGTTTGGAATTCGGTTTAACTTTGACTGTGAAGATAGTCATACTTCGACTTTCTCTGAATGTTCGATCTTCGTTCCCAAAACTTTTAGGAATTCAGCCAGCCAGTTAGGATGTGCTGGCCACGCGGGGGCGGTGACTAAATTGCCATCGACTACGGCTTCGGTAACGGGAACTTCTGTATATTTGCCGCCGGCCCGGAGTACGTCGGGGCTGCAAGCGGGGTATGCGGTGCAGCGTTTGCCTTCGAGTACGCCTGCTGCAGTTAGGACTTGCAAGCCGTGACAAATAGATGCGATCGGCTTTTTGCTGTTGGCAAAGTAGCGGGTAATTTGCAGCACTTGTTCGTTGAGGCGGATGTATTCTGGGGCGCGTCCTCCGGGGATAATCAAAGCGTCGTAGTCTGCCGGGTTGATTTCGTCAAAAGTCGCGTTTAAAGTGAAGTTGTGACCGGGTTTTTCGCTGTAAGTTTGATCGCCTTCAAAGTCGTGAATAGCGGTGCGAATTTTTTGGCCGGCGGCTTTTTCGGGGCAGATGGCGTGGACAGTGTGACCTACCATTTGCAGTGCTTGGAAGGGAACCATTACTTCGTAGTCTTCTACAAAGTCGCCGACTAACATTAAGATTTTTTTGCCTGTCATGTTTCCAACTCCTGTTATTTTGATTGTATTAAATAGGATTTCAAAAAAATGCGGGGCCGTTAAAAAGCTTGCCCCGCAAGCTATTGTGGAATCTAGAAACCGTTGCGTCCCCAAATGACCATTGAAATTGAGAAGGAGAACAGAACTAGCACCGAAACCCAACCGAGTGACAAAATATCCATAGCTATTTATTGAACAAACTGTACAAAGTGACTCCAAACCTTATGATAAGTCAATTTGAGCCATTTTTGAAATGAGGGCGCTGTGAAGGATTCGTCAAATTTTAGTGCGGCTGAACGGGTAGAATCTTTGAAGGCAGGGAGTGTTGCTGCTTTTTCTTGTTTGCTTGGTTTTGGGGCGATCGCCCTTGGTAATAGCTTAATTCTGGCGGATAGGTTGGATTCTCTGGCGAGTTTGCAGGTAAGGGAAATTGACCTAAATTTTGCCTTCAGAGGGGCGATCGCACTTTTGGGCGGTTTTTTGTTCGGCGTGACTTACCGCTATGCGATTCGCCTAGATGTTAACCCGCAGCTTAAATCTGGTGCGGTGTTTGCTTTTGGGTTGGTGCGGGCTTTTGGACAATTGGATGCTGGATTGTTTTTTGAACCCGGGAAGATGCCCGCCCTACAGGATTTATTGCCGTTTGCGGTTCGCGGTGTTGAGAGTGTGATATTGTTTGCGATCGCGGGTTTGGTATTGGATTGGGCGATCGGGCGATCGTGGATTAAGCCTTTCGATTCTTGAGTGCGATCAGGTTTTACTCACATCAGGCACCATTTTTTGGAAGAGGCAAGATGCCTCTTCCACAAGAATTGAATTTTATTGTGGGGTGGGCTTCTAGCCCGCCCAAAAAATAAAATTTAGATGCGAAACAGCTTATTTTGCCCTAAACCCGCCCCTAAAGATTTAATACCTCAAATTCTGGATTGCCGTAAAGCATTTGCCTATCTACCGCCGACAAAACTTTATTGTTAGCAGCATCAGAAACTAAACACTGACAAACTAGCTGCGCTACATCCGCCCGGTGAATAGTTCCAGCAACTCGACAATCTTCTGTTAAAATTCCGTTGCCTGTGGCAGGTTCCGATTTTAGTCCGCCCGGACGAATCACTGTATAAATCATCCCGCTTTCTATCAAATGATTTTCGGCTTTTTCTTTCTCAATTAAGACCGGGCCCAAAGTTTCCAAAACTTGCGGTTGCAAAGCAGCGGCACTGTTACCGCTACCGATGGATGAAACTAAAATAAATTTTTGCACACCTGCTTTGACAGCCGCATCAATCAAGTTTTTGTTGCCCAAGTAATCGGATCTTTCTCCATCTTTTGGCAAGCCGCCAATTGTGCTTATTACGGCATGAATTGGCTCACCGCCAGCCATCGCCGCTTCCATAGCGGCAGCATCCAAAGCATCGCCAGTGACGACTTTGATGCCCATTGCTTCTAATTCGATGCTGGTTGCGGGCGATCGCAAAAGTGCAGTTACTTGCATATTTTGTGCTATCAGACATTTCGCGATTTCTAAGCCGACTCCTCGACTAGCACCCGCTAAAAAAATGTGGGATTTCTCTGTCATATTAAGTAGGATTTAATTGGTGCAGAAAGTGGTTTATTTGACTGTGGATAATTATACTACAATCTTCGGTCAATTGGTGAATGAGTTTTTTTATTTAACCGCAGAGGGCGCAGAGGGCGCAGAGGAAGAGAGAGGAATGATTCGTAATTACCTATTCCCAATTTCCAATTTACGCTAGATTTTTCTGCCCACTATTACTACCCAAGATTGAGCTTCGCGGGGTAAGCCGGGGGGGCGATAGTAGTGATTGACAATTGCAAATCCCGCTTGTTCTAAACAAGGCGCTAAAGTATGATATTCCCATCCGGCAGTATAGCGTTTTCCCGTTGGTCTCTCGTCGTATCCCTCCCAATTTCCCCGGCACATTGACATGACAATTGCACCGTTAACAACTAAGGCTTTGTGCAACTCTTGCAGCACTTTCACCATCTCGTCGCTGGGAACGTGAATCAGGGAAGCATTGGCAAAAATACCGTCAAATTCTGTCTTTGGCAAGTCGAGATTCAGAAAAGATTGCTGCCAAACTTCGCATCCCGATAACTTCTTAGCTATTTCTACAAAAGCTGGAGTTGCATCTAAGCCGACAACTGTGTGTCCTTGGCTCTTGAACGCTACTAAATCTCGTCCTGGCCCGCATCCTATATCGAGAATTTTACCGGGATTGCGGGGCATAGCAGCGGTCAGTGCCTCGCGATTTTGGGATACGTCGTGATGCCAAGTTCCTTCTCGGAAAGATTCGGCAGTTAGCTGGTATTCTGCGATCGTAATTTCTTCGCGTTTGTCCACAATTTCCCCCTCTTGTATTATTTGAGATTTGAGATTTGAGATTTGAGATTTTAGAAGGTAAACCGTAGGGACACTCCAAAAGCCCATTGGTGTCTACTTAAGGCTAAAACCCTTGATAAATATCGGTTTTACCCTAGTCTAGATCCCCCTAAATCCCCCTTAAGAAGGGGGACTTTGATCAAACTCTTGTCCCCCCCTTCTTAAGGGGGGCTAGGGGGGATCGAACCCTAATAGTCAAACAGCAGGATGGTACTAAGTTTGACGTTAAGTTGACACGCTTTGGGCACTGCCGTGTCCTACTCTATTTGATCCGATTGAAAACTGCTATAAGAGTTAAACAACCAGGGTTTTTTGTTCGGATTTGGTAACTGCTGAATCAACTTCTAAGAGAGAACCTTCGGGGGATTCGATCGCAAATCCCGCATCTCGAATCATGTCCCAATCTTGATGGGCAGCTTGTCCGGGAGTTGTCAGATAATCGCCAACAAAGATAGAATTAGCGGGGTAGAGTCCGAGAGGTTGCAGCGATCGCAAATGTACTTCTCGTCCCCCAGCAATCCGAATTTCTTGACTGGGAAGCAAAAATCGGAACAAACAGAGAATTCGCAAACATTGGCGGGGAGTTAACCTGTTCACATCTGCAAATGGCGTCCCGGGAATCGGAATGAAAAAATTAACCGGCACGCTAGTAACGCCCAACTTGCGAAGCGAAAGCGCTAAATCGATCGCATCATCATCCGATTCGCCCATCCCCAAAATTCCGCCGGAACAAGTTGTGATTCCCGCTGCTTTTACGTGTTCGACGGTTTCCACCCGATCGCCAAAAGTGTGAGTCGTGCAAATGTCCGAGTGATATGATTCGGAAGTATTGAGATTGTGATTTACGCGATCGACTCCAGCTTTAGCCAACCGATGAGTTTGTTCCTCGCTCAACAATCCCAAACAAGCGCAGATTTTCAGGTTATGATTTGCCTTCACCGTCTCGACAGCATCCAAAACGCGATCGAAAGTAGATGCGCTGGGTTGGCGGCCCGAAATCACCAAACAAAACGTACCAGCTTTTAAATCTGCTGCGCGTTGGGCCGCATCCAGAATTTTCTCCTTAGCTAAAAGCGGATATTTCTCAATTTCCGCAGTCGAAATTTTTGACTGAGAACAATAATGGCAATCTTCAGGACAAAGACCACTTTGAGCGTTTAACAAATAGTGCAGCCTGACTCGGTTTCCCCAGTAGTGGCGGCGCACCCGATAAGCTGCATTTAGTTGTTCCAGCAAAACCTCATCCGGTGCGCGCAATACGGCTAAAGATTGCTCGCGAGAGATACATTTGCCCGCCAGCGCGTCGTCAGCCAAATCGTTCCAATTGGGTAAATTCATTACTAAAATTAAAGGGGTTACAGAGTATCCAAAACCTGACGAATTATCCGATAAATCGATTCAAGTTCATCAGGAGAAATGCAGTAGGGAGGCATCAAGTAAAGCGTATTTCCCAAGGGGCGGAGCAAAAACCCCGCTTCGAGAAATTTGGCTTTCAATACAGGAGCGATGTCATTAAAATAACCGGAAACGCTTTCGGTTTTCACATCCATTGCTGCGATGGTGCCACAAGTCCGAATCCGTTCGAGTTTAGGATGATTTCTCAGCCATTGATTCAGATATTTGCGGTGCAATTTTTCCATCCCTTGATACACATTTGGGTTTTGCTCCAAAAGCTCCAAGGATGCTACACTCACCGCACAAGCTAAGGGATTTCCGGTGTAAGAATGACCGTGAAAAAAAGCTTTGTCCGATTCATCTCGCCAGAAAGCTTGATAAATATCCTCCGATGCCATTGTGACAGCAAGTGGCAAACAGCCGCCAGACAATCCTTTAGACAAACACAGGATATCCGGTGAAGTTGCAGATTTAACAGAGGCAAACAGTTCGCCCGTGCGGCCAAAACCAGTCATTACTTCATCGTAAATCAACAATACATTAAACTGGCGGGCAAGTTGTGCGAGATCCTGCAAAAACTCAGGGCGGCACATTCGCATTCCCCCGGCACCTTGCACCAAAGGTTCGATAAAAATTCCCGCATAGCCGCCCTGCTTTAACAAAAACTCCAACTTCTCTAAACTCGCCACCTCCTTGCTTTCCACCTCCTCATCGCCGTCAAAAGTCGCCGGAAAAGGAACAACATCCCCAGCAAACATTAAAGGTGCAAAAGATTCCCACCACAGCGAACTTCTGCCAGCAGACATTGCGCCCACAGTATCGCCGTGATAACCTCCCTCAAAACTAATAAAGCTAGTGCGGTTAGTTTCTCCGAGATTGCGCCAATATTGAAATGCCATTTTCAAAGCCACTTCAACAGCAGTCGAGCCGTTATCAGAAAAGAAAATCCGCGTTAAAGAAGCAGGCGTATGAGTTAGCAATTTATTAGCAAGTTTCTGGGCAGGTTCGTGAGTAAATCCCGCAAAGATTACGTGTTCTAACTTGTGGGCTTGTTCGTAAAGAGCCTCAGCGAGAACCGGATGGCTGTGCCCGTGAACAGTCACCCACCAACTAGAAATGCAGTCGAGAATTTGCCGCCCGTCTGCTAATTCCAGCACCGATCCTTTGCCGCGAATTACCTTCAGCGGCGGGCCAGCCGTTTTCATTTGCGTGAAGGGCTGCCAAATCGGTGAAGTTGAAGAATTATGTTCCTGATTCGCAGTCATTTGTACCAATCAAACTAATATTAAGTCGTCTTTTAATATAGCAACTTTAACTCAATTATAAACGTTTTATTTTTGATTCTTTCTTCTCCTCTTCCTTCGTGTCCTTAGCGTCTTCGCGTTTCGTTCAAAAAAATCTAGGTTGGTGTCGATGGGGGCTGCCTGGAAACGTCAGCCCCCATACCACGTATTCGCGGCCGATGGTTAAAATTGTCAGTTACAATTTTCTGCCTTTGAGCAAATAAGTCGTCATAGATCCTTTGCCTTTAACATTAATTTTACCGCGCTTTTCCAACAAATACTTATCGCATAGCAACTCATAAGTTGATTTGCTAACTTGAATTTTACCAGGCAGTCCCTGAGACTCCATGCGGCTTGCTGTATTCACAGCATCTCCCCACAAATCGTAAATAAACTTTTTAGTGCCGATGACACCTGCTACAACAGGCCCAGTATTAATGCCAATGCGGATATTGAGAGGTTTACCGCATTCGTCGCGGAATTTCATAATTTCTTCCTGCATTTCCAGCGCCATTTCGGCAATAGATTCGGCGTGATTTGTACAGGGAAGCGGCAAACCGCCTGCTACCATATAATTGTCGCCTATCGTCTTAATTTTTTCTAAGCCGTATTGTTCGCTCAACCTATCGAAAGATGAAAATATTTTGTTAAGTAATTCTACTAATTCTTCAGGAGACGTGCGCGAAGATATTTCGGTAAAGCCCACAATATCAGCAAACAAAACCGTAACCTCGGCAAATCCATCCGCAATATTTATCTGACCTTGTTTTAGGCGATCGGCAATCATTACTGGTAATATATTTAGTAATAAACGTTCCGACTTTTCTTGTTCGGCGCGCAATACTTCCTCCGCTTGTTTCCGCTGTGCAATTTCCTTGTAAACTCGGTGAAACATTTGATTAAATGCGACCATGAGTTCTCCTAACTCGTCATCCCGTTTGACAGACAGAGAGTAGAAATCAGGTTGTTCTCGATCTTTGCTCAAAGCATCTCCGGCAGCGATCAAGTCATCGCGCAATCTCAAAAGAGGTGAAATTACTGTCACCCCTAAAAAAAACATAGTAACAGAAGTGACAAAGGCTGATATAATGATGACTAGAACGGCAATCCGCCCGATAAATGCGTAGAGTTCCGGTTGAACGGTGGAAGCATCGTGGCGAACAATTAAGATGTAATCGCCTCCAAAATGTCGCTCCGTCCAAGCAATATCATAGCGCTTGCCATCAAACTTGTGACTGTGAACTATACGAGCTTTTTTTAGTTGCTTTAAACTGATTTCTGGCGGTTCGCCAAGTGTATATATTAGCTCACCGTTAGCTTGGTAAATAGATAGTCCTAACACTACTTGAGAATCTTTAGTAATATTTTTTACTTCTTCTTGCAAAAAAGTGCGATCGGAAATATCTTGTTGAAGCACAAACTCTAGGGAATCAACAGTCGCGCGAGATACCTGTTCCAATTGACTTAAAAGTTCATTTTCTCGCCGAAAATAAGAGGGAACTAAAATAATTCCCTCTATGACAAGAATGCTAGCAAATACCCACAAAGCTATTTGCCTAGACAAGCGAGATTTGAAAAATTTCAAAAATGATAAAATCCGCAATAACATAAAACTTACTATTTTGCAAATGGCTAATGTAGGACATAGAAAAATAAACCCGGTTTCTCGTAATAAATTTTTGGTTTGTCAACGAAGCAACCGCGCAGAAACCGGGTTCTCAAATCTCCTGTGTAATTCCTGTAATTGTCAGTAGTCAACAGCCAGCAGTTATTAACTGTTAGTTCTTGGCTGACGACTAACAACGAATGACTGATGACTTCGGACTAAGTAGCATACCCCTTAATAATATAATAAACAAATTAAACCGAAACTGCGCTGACTAGCCTGCCTGCAAGCAGATAAGTATTCATATCGCCCTTACCTTTGATGTGGATAATTCCTCTGTCTTCAAACAGATACTTATTTTGCAAGATATCGTAAGTTGATTGTGTGACTTGAATCGCGCCGGCAATCCCGTGGGATTCCATGCGGGCTGCTGTATTGACGGCATCGCCCCAGAGGTCGTAAATAAATTTTTTAGTGCCAATAACCCCCGCAATTGCAGGCCCGGTATTGATGCCGATGCGAATGTTAATTCCTGTATGATGTTTGGCATTAAATTTTGCTAATTCCTCCTGCATATCTAAAGCCATTTCCGCCATGCTTTCCGCGTGGTTGCTGCTGGGATTGGGCAAACCTCCCACTACCATGTAAGCATCTCCAATTGTTTTGATTTTTTCCAAGCCGTACTTTTCCGTTAAACCATCGAAGGCTGAAAAAATTTCGTTGAGAAACTTGAGCAATTCTTCGGGAGATATTTGTGATGAAAGCACCGTAAAGCCCACGATATCTGCAAACAAAATCGTGACTTCTGCGAAGCCGTCAGCAATACTGCTTTGACCGTCTTTGAGCTTGGCAGCAATGGATTCGGGTAAAATATTGAGCAGCAGGCGATCGCTCTTTTCCTGTTCTTTCAGCAATTCTACATTAGTTTCTTGCAATTGTGCCGTGCGTTCCCTGACGCGCTGTTCTAATTGTTTAGCATTTTGGCGCAACCTGCTGATCGATAAAGTCAATCCTGTGATGCCTAAAATTGAAAGTCCTGCTAACAGTAAAAACAGGCCCCTAAGTTCACTTTGAGTAGTTTTAGTGATGGTATCGAGAGGTTGAATAATTTCTAATATCCCCCGTACATCTCCCACTTTCCAATCATTTTTAGGACTGTCACGGTGAGTATTGTGACAGTTAACGCAGCTAGGAGTTAGAATATCGGCCTCGGCATATCGAAACGCTGGCTTCCCGCGAAAATTTTCACTTCTGAAAAATTTTTCTTTCGGATTTTTGGTCAAATAGGTAATAGCTTGCCGTTCAAAGTTGTCTCGGACTCCGCCTTCTTTTCGCCGCCAGGGAAACGGGTACTCGCTGTAGACTCGAAGTAATACTTCGGGATTTTTGTTGGTAATCTGGTTGCCCAGTTCTATTAAGAAGGTGGCCGGTACGGGAATTGCTACTTTTGTCGGGTTGTAGTCGTGGGTAAAGTTAATCGCTTTAGCAGTGTTGAGAGGATTGACAACATCCGTACTATAAAGGGTGCGGGCTTCTTTAACAGCTTGGGCATAGAGGGTGGCATTTTGGAGGGCTTGCGATTCAATTAGGGTTGAGGAAAGACGAGACATATTTGCCATCGCTACTCCTACACCTACACAAAATAAAATTGTTACCGCAAGCAGAATTCGCTTGTAAATTAATTGGCTGATGGCAGCCCGAATTCTAGAAATCAACTGGCGCATGGTATCCTCAAGCGAGAGGTTTAATCTTGATTGGAATTTATGCACTACTAACATAACACTGCTTGTTCAGAGTGTTTTGCTGGCCTCCGGGGTAAAGCAAGACTCTTTGAGTGCAACCGAGGGTTAATTATGGTTTACCGCGAGTGTTTCGCTTATCCGTAAGAATACGCATAACTTGATAGTGGTTTTCTGTTGAGTGAAGTACAGATGATCGAGTAAGGACACGGCACTACCGTGTCCCTAGTTCACGCATTTTTTGTTCTATTTCGGTTAGGATAGCAATTGTAGTCTATGGTTGGCGATCGTGAATTCTGACTCTACTGTCTCACCTACTAACAACGAAATTTTTCCGGGAGAAGTTTTCGTCAATACTGCTGATTTTGATACTGGCATTCGGCGACTTTTACCTAAGTATGACGAAATGCTGGATGTATTAGCAGGCTGCATTGCTAACACAAACCACCGCATTTTAGAACTCGGCTGCGGTACCGGGGAACTCACTGTAAAAGTTCTCAAACGCTACCCATCTGCGGAAATAGTTGCTGTCGATTACTCGTCGCGAATGCTTGATTTTGCCCGCGTCAAAATAGAGTCGGCAGGATACGCAGCCCGGTGGACTGGCATAGAAATGGATTTTGGAGAATGGGCAAACAATCCAAATTTCTCTGGCTTGGGCGATAAATTCAATGCTTGCATTTCATCTCTGGCAATTCATCATCTTGAGGATGAGATGAAGTTGAAATTGTTTCAACGCATTCGCGAAAGTTTAAATGCTGGTGGCTGTTTTTGGAATGCCGATCCTCTTTTAGCAGAATCAGCAGCAATGAAAGATATTTATCAAGCGGTGCGAGAAGATTGGGCGCTAAATCAGGGGGAAACGTTAGCACAAATTCGCGCAAATGTGGGGACGAGTGTCTCTTACGGTTATTCTAATCCCGATCGCCTAGCTACACTTTCGGCACAGTTGGAAATGCTGGGTTCATCTGGATTTGAGACTGTTGGAGTTCCTTGGAAATACTACGGGATGGCGGTGTTTGGGGGATTTGTTAATTGAAAAAAGTAGTCCTAGAGGCAGAACTTCTATATGTAGGGTGCGCGCATAAGCACCTTACTGCTTACAGAAACATTGCTGTTAGTATTTTATGTTACTAAGTTATGTTTGAGAAAATATATAATACTGCGAGTATGGAGTAAACAAAATGACTGCAAATGCGATTCAAAGTATTGACTGGGATGCTTTTTCTTCGGAACTATCGGGAATTGAAATAATTAGCGATCGCGCGCAAGTTGTCAAGCTGTCTCAAGACTATTATCACTTCAGTCCAGTTTTGCAACCTCTCTTAAGTGATAAAACAGGAGATTTAGTAGTTCGTCCCGCCAGCGAAGCCGAAGTTTTGCGGATTGCCGCAGCCTGCGTCAAATCCAAAATTTCGCTAACTGTAAGAGGTGCAGGAACGGGCAATTACGGGCAGTGCATTCCCCTCAAGGGCGGCGTCATTTTAGATACCACCAAAATGCACAGTATCCGCTGGATAAAACCGGGTTTAGCTTGCGTAGAACCGGGGGTGAAAATGTCGGTTTTCGACAAACAAGCGCGAGAAACTGGTTGGGAATTGCGGATGGTTCCTTCAACCTATCGCACCGCAACGATTGGGGGATTTATCGGCGGCGGTAGCGGGGGAATTGGTTCGATAACTTACGGGCAATTGCGCGATCGGGGAAATCTTCATGCGGTTCGAGTCGTTACAATGGAAGACGAGCCCCGCGTCATCGAATTGCGCGGCGATGAAGTGCAAAAAGTCAATCACGCTTACGGCACAAATGGGATTATTACTGAGTTAGAAATTCCCCTCGCCCCTGCTTATGCTTGGGCGGAAATCATTGTCGCTTTTGACGATTTTATGACAGCGGCAAACTTCGGTCAAGCTTTGGGCGATGCTGACGGAATTATCAAAAAACTAATTTGTGTTTGTGCTTGGCCGATTCCTGCTTATTTTGCTGCTTTCCGCGAGGAGATTCCTGAAGGTAAGCACTGCGCTTTGTTAATGGTAGCTGAATCTTGTCTGGAACCGCTGCAAGATTTGGTGCGCGAATATGGCGGCACAATTTGCTATCAAAAAAACGCGCAAGCAGCGAGCAAAGGTGCAGCAATTGCTGAATTTACTTGGAATCATACCACTCTGCACGCTCGCAGCGCTGACCCGTCTCTGACTTATTTACAGACGCTTTTTCCCCCAGATAAAGGTTTGAAATTGATTGAGGAACTGTACAATTATTATGGGGATGAGGTGATGATGCACTTGGAGTTTTTGCGGATGAATGGCAGGGCGATCGCCGCGGCTTTGCAAATAGTTCGCTACACTACGGAATCACGGCTCAATGAAATTATTCGCTATCACGAAGAGCAAGGCGCACTGATTGCTAATCCTCACACTTATATATTGGAAGATGGAGGGATGAAAAGTATTAATGTGGAACAGTTGCAGTTTAAAGAGTTGGTCGATCCTTACGGTTTGCTTAATCCGGGTAAAATGCGCGCGTGGTTGGAACGCGATTAAGGGCGAAATGATGTTATAACTCACGCAAGTAGCAAATTGAAAAAAGGTTTGTAGTTGCGCTTTAGCGTCGGCCGGCGCTGAAGCGCAACTACGAACCTAAAAAAGTCCTTACTGCCAACAAAACTTGTCAATTTAAGGGACGGGGGCGGTAATTTCTGCTGGTGCGATCGCCCCTTCTGAAGGTACAGCTTGCTTTTCCAGTAGTAGGCGCTGTTTGTTGCGAAATTCTGCGGCCGCATCGTTCAAATTTTGGCGCTGTTCGCTATTAAATTCTTCCATGCTGCGGCCGCCTCCCAAGTTGGATCTGTGAATTAAATCAAATATTCCGCTGCCGCTGCTGCGGCCGGAAAATGGGTCGGTATTGTCTTGAGTTTGAAAGTCTTGCAGCGGTTGGGCATTATTTAAACCGCTGGCTTGAGCGAAGCTTGCTTGAGGCGATAACAGAGCACAGGATGCGATCGCGCTTGCAGCAATCCCCATCATCAATTTACCGGATTTGGAAGTTTTGGTGTTCATAATTTATTAGTTGAACTTTCAAAAAAACAATTCTATCTAAACAATATTCTGACTTGCGAATAAATATTATATTACTTCGCTGGGCCTAAGGGCACGGCATTGCTCTTCCTCGTTTCCACAACCAGCCTGGAAGCATTGAAAAATCTCGCTTTGATCAGAGATCAGATCCCCCTAAATCCCCCTTAAGAAGGGGGACTTTGACCACTTCTTGTCCCCCCCTTTTTAAGGGGGGTTAGGGGGGATCTGATCTCTGATCGCCAAACAGCAGTCTCTGAGTAGGTTTGAAGTTAAGTTGACACGATCCAGGGCATTGCCGTGTCCTAGAATTGACGGTGCAGGTGAAACGATCGCCCGCAGATTTGCCGCGATCGCCCTAAGCAAACCGGCGTCTCAGCAGCGGTTGAATGCTCAGCAGCGCCACCAAATCAAACGCCAGCAATACTAACAGCGCTCCTCCAAAGGTGACATTACCCCAAGGAGCGTGCATCACGACACTTGCTAGCGACCAATCGCTGTGCAGGTACAAATAGCGGATGGGTTCGATCGCGTAACTCAGAGGATTGAGAGTCACCACAACTTGCAGCCACTCTGGCATAAATGACAGCGGCGCGAGGGCTGTGCTGGCAAATAACAGCGGCAAGTTAGTAACAAAAATTACCGCAATTAATTCTACGTGGCCGGGAAGAGCGAAGGCTAAACCCAGACTCAAGCCGGTGACGCCCAAAACTAATAGTAGGACAATCAGGGCGATCGCCCCCAGTCCGGCAATTCCGGGGAATCCCGCGCCCAAAAACGCCCCCGCTGTAACGATTGTGCCGGTTTGGATAAAGCTGAGGGTGACGATAAAAATAGCCGAAGCTAGGACGATCGAAAATCGGGAAGCCAACGGCGCGACTAACAAGCGGTTGAGAAATCCGAACTCGCGATCGAACATAATCGGCAAACCAGCATTCAGCGCCCCGGCAAATGCAGTAAAAACGATCACGCCAGCGCCGAGAAATTGTCCGTAATTCTGGCTTTCGCCGAACAAGCCGGCGGGTGCATTTTCAAACAGAGCTCCGAACAAAACCAACCACATCAGCGGCTGAATAATGCCTGCAACTAGCGTCGAGGGGCGGCGCTGCAATTGAATAAACAGGCGCTTGGTTAAGGCGAGTGTTTCTTGGATGAAGTCGGCCAGCAGGGAACTGGAAGTGTCAGCGGATGCCGTGGAGAGTGGCCGCTGCTGGTTGAGGTTGTTGGGGGATGTAACAGTACCGCTCATAATTGCTTGTTGTTGATTTTGACTGTTGTGATTATGTTTACAGGAAATATGTTGAAAGCGATTTTGGCAGGATGCTTTGATTATAGGCTATTTGGAGTTGAGAGGGCGGGGTAGCTGCTGCTATTGCTGTTCATCGAGTAGCTGGAATGAAAGGAGAAAATTAGACCTCTTGCGAAAGTCTCAGGCGATGGCTAATTTGTCTTCAAAGAAAGTTCATAATTATAAATACCAGCTAT